>JAIXQU010000159.1 GCA_027485575.1 Cytophagaceae bacterium | reverse complement strand
TCCTTCCAATTGATTGTCGGTTTCCGAGATTCATACTTTTTTCCTCCGAAGGCGGACCAAAAAGTATGCAAAAAACTCTAGCTTTTCCAATGCTCCTTCCCGCTTCCGGCCCATCCGCCTTTGGCGGAAAAAGCTTCCTCCCCGCCTTTTTAAAATGCAAGCTTTTTGATTGGTTTGTTTTAAAAGCCTTGCACATTTATCTTAAATTTCAATCTTAAACATTTGATAATAAGTAGATATAGGCTTTTTCAGCAGGCCCTAAATAACTCCCAAATTACTGATTCACATTTCTTTATGTCCTTATTTCATTTTTCTCAAGTAGGGAATTTATTGGTGTGAATGAACCTTTATACCAATGCTGGGTGACTGCAGTTTTATTAAAAAAGGAGGGCCCAAAAATGGCAATCCCAGATGTTATGTTCCTGATATTTTCAGGCTTTAACAAACGGATTATTTAATTTTTCAAAACCAATTTCAGTAGATGGACCATGCCCTGGGAATACTATGGTCTTATCATCAAGGACATAAAGTTTATTTTGTATCGAATCTTTTAAGGTATTGAAATCACCTCCTGGCAAATCCGTTCTACCGATACTACCATTGAATAAAACATCACCCGCCCAGATTTGCCCCGATGACTTATGAAAAAAAGCAACATGGCCCGGTGAATGTCCCGGAACATTTAAAATTTCAAATGCTTCATTTCCCAAAAGAACACTGCTTGCGGAAATTATTGTAGGTGCAGCCTGGCATGATTGAAAACTTTGAAAACCATAGTTTGGGGCATAAACTTCAACAGATTTCAACTGGGCAACTTCATTTTGATGAATCAAATATGGAATTTTCCAGGTAGTCACAAAAAAGTCCAATCCAAGAACATGATCAATGTGTGCATGAGTCAGCCAAACAGCTTTTGGGATAAGCCCGTTAGACTTAATGAATTCTGAAATTAAAGATTGTTCTGCCAATGAGTGGCAACCTGGATCTATGATAACACAATCACGGTTTGGCAAATAAATAACATAGGTATTTTCCTGAAATGGATTGAAAACGAACGTTTTGTGGGTAATCATTACTAATTTAAGAAAGGAGAACTTGCCAATGAATAACTTATTTAAAAATCAGATTTATCAAACCAACTTTTGATTTGCCAGGCATCCAATGGATTTTCCCGGGACAAAATTAACTTGGCGGAACCTGTACTTCTGAAAATTTGTTGGTCATCCAAAACAACTGTAACATTAAAATATCGCTCCACATTGGCCATTGTATCGCTGGTTAAAGTATCGGCGAACACATAATGCTGCCACTGTACAGATGTAGATTTCGCAGCCCTAAACAAGTTAAAAGTCGTCCTCATTTCAATATCTCTGTCGAAATAAACCAGATTATTATTGGTAAAATCAAGATAAGAAAATTGAAAATCTCTGGCCAGCATTTGCCCATACAAAAGCGTATCCTTGAGCTCATAAGAAGATCTAAACCAGTCAAACAGACCTGAAATATATTTTCTATTTCCTAATACAGCATTCCGGTCTACAGCGATATCTTCCAAACCCGGAGCAAAAGGATTACAGGACATCAATGACAAGAGCCCTACCCCCAAAATAATTATGGAGCTAAAAAATGTTGTCGCAATTCGGTCCAACATGCAGTTGTTTTTGTTTTGTTGTCTTGCCAAACGATGATTTGCCATTCGTTTTGCCGATTTCTTTTCATTTGAAAACTTAGCAAACCTACAAAATTTACTGGTTCAAATTTTTTATCCTGGTGATAAATGGAAAGACTATAGTCAGCCGTAAACTCCAGAGAATCTGGGTTGAAATTAATCAATCGGGTGTTTGTAAAATTTAAGGCATTGTTGCCACTTGGGGGCAGAGAAGCTTGCCTAAGGTTGTTAAAGTATTGATTCTCTGTCTCCCATGTCCAATTTGAAAAGAAACCAAGATTATTGGCCGCAATATTTGGGTCGGCCTTGAATACAAAGTTTTCTTCTTTAAAACATCTTTTGTAGTTATTCAGGTCAAGGCTGGAAACAGCTTTTTTTAAGTTATCCAATAAAACATTGGGTTCCGTTGGAGAAATCCAACCTGTATTTTCTTCTGGCTTACCGGGCACTCTTTCATTAAAGCAACCCATTAAAAGGATTAGAATCCCGCAAAAAATAAAAGGAACAAGCTTTACTGAAAATTCTTTTGGCATCAGGAAAGCAAAGATATTGAAAATGATTGCTGAAATATTAACCAAGTCCTAAACTAAAAATTTGGAATACCGAATGGCTGGCCTAATTTTGAGGCTTATAAAAATTGCATCTTTATTCATGAATATTCACGAGTACCAAGCCAAAGAATTGCTAAAGAAATATGGCGTTCGAATCCAGGAGGGAATTCTGGCGCATACACCTGACGAGGCTGAAGCAGCAGCCAAAGCCATCAAAAGAGAATACAATTCTGACTGGTGTGTAGTAAAGGCACAAATCCATGCAGGCGGAAGGGGAAAAGGTGGGGGAGTAAAGCTTGCTAAGTCTCCTTCAGAAGCCCATGAAATCGCTTCAAAGATTATTGGCATGCAGCTCATTACCCATCAGACTGGTCCGGAAGGCAAAAAAGTAAGGAAGGTATTAATTGCCCAGGACGTTTATTATCCTGGCCAAAGTCCTACCAAAGAATATTATGTGAGTATCCTTTTAGACAGGGGCACAAGTAGAAATGTAATCATGGCCAGCACCGAGGGTGGCATGGATATAGAAGAAGTAGCTGAACATACTCCTGAAAAAATATTTAAAGAATGGATTGACCCGATTGTAGGTTTTCAGCCATTTCAGGCCAGGAAAATCGCGTTTGCTTTAGGCTTATCCGGCAATGCTTTTAAAGAAATGGTAAAGTTTCTCGATTCTCTTTACAAGGCTTATGTTGAAACCGATAGTTCGATGTTCGAAATAAATCCGGTTCTTAAAACTTCTGATGATAAAATCCTTGCGGTTGATGGAAAAGTAAATTTAGATGACAATGCCTTGTATCGCCATCCAAATCTGGTTGACTTAAGAGACATTACGGAAGAAGATCCTTTGGAAGTGGAAGCTGCCGAATCAGGCCTTAACTACGTGAAATTAGATGGAAATGTTGGATGTATGGTTAACGGTGCTGGACTTGCAATGGCAACAATGGATGTCATCAAGCTTTCTGGTGGAGAGCCTGCCAATTTCCTTGACGTTGGAGGTGGGGCCAATGCTAAAACCGTTGAAGCTGGTTTTAGAATCATATTGAAAGACCCTAATGTAAAAGCAATATTAATTAATGTTTTTGGAGGGATAGTAAGATGCGACAGAGTTGCCAGTGGCGTTGTAGAAGCATATAAGAATATTGGGCAAATCAATATTCCGATTATAGTTAGATTACAAGGAACCAATGCAGAACTTGGTGCTCAAATAATTGCTGAATCCGGGTTGAAAGTATTTCCTGCGATTTTATTAAAAGAGGCTGCTGATAGAATAAAAGAAGTTTTGGCCTAATTTCAAGAATGTAGGTATATAAAAATGGCCTTGAGATTACTCAAGGCCATTTTTTTTGATATGACTTAAAAACTATTTTGGTTTTGCTCAGGCAAAAGAATTCTCTTTAACAGCCTCATATACAGACCGAATTCCATCCTCCAATTCAATCTTATGATGCCATCCTACCTGATGCAATTTACCCACATCCATTAACTTTCGTGGAGTTCCATCGGGCTTTGAGCTATCCCATATTATTTGCCCTTCAAATTCAGTAATTCTGGCTATCATTTCGGCCAATTCTTTGATGCTCAAATCTACTCCACTTCCAATATTAACAAGACCTGGCTCTGAATAATTTTCCATAAGGTAGAGACAAGCCTCGGCCAAATCATCGGCATGCAAAAACTCTCTTTTCGGAGAACCTGAACCCCAGACCGTTACATTTTGGGCGCCGGAAACTTTAGCCTCATGAAACTTTCTTAGCAGCGCAGGCAAAACATGGCTATTGTTAAGGTCATAATTGTCATTAGGACCATATAAGTTGGTTGGCATTACAGAAATGAAATCGCATCCATATTGTAGCCTGTAAGACTCACACATTTTGATGCCCGCAATTTTTGCAATTGCATAAGGTTCGTTGGTTGATTCCAGCAATCCTGTCAAAAGATATTCTTCCTTTAAAGGCTGTGGAGCCATTTTAGGATAAATACAAGAGGAGCCCAAAAACATAAGTTTTTTTACCGAATGAACGAAAGACTGGTGTATGACATTGCTTTGAATCATCAGATTTTCATAGATAAAATCTGCCCGATAAATGTTATTGGCCTGAATTCCTCCGACTTTTGCTGCAGCTAAAAAAACATATTCTGGTTTTTCAGTTGAAAAAAAAGAAGCTACCTCCGCCTGATTCCTTAAATCAAGTTCATTCGACCTCTTTAAAACAAAGTTTGAATAGCCAAGCGTTTCCAGCTTTCTTAATATTGCAGAACCCACCATGCCTCTATGGCCGGCAATATAGATTTTCGCACCCTTTTCCATTTTTACAGTAAAGTTCCTTTGATTTTACAATTCGTAGTAATTCATGATTTTGTGACCTCCCTTTTGAAGGTATTTATCCCTCTTGAATAAACTCAAATCGTTGGTCATCATATCATTAACAAGTGATTTAAGGTCATGTTTAGGAACCCAACCCAACTTAGTTTTTGATTTTGTAGGGTCGCCAATCAACAACTCTACCTCGGTTGGCCTGAAGTATTTTGGATCAACAGCAACAACCACTTTTCCTTTTTCTATTTGATATTCCGGATTTGCACAGTTTTTAACGTACCCTTTTTCTTCAACACCCTCTCCTTTAAACTCAAGCTCCACCCCCACTTCTGAGAAGGCCATCCTCACGAAATCCCTGACGTATGTTGTAACACCCGTAGCAATCACATAATCTTCAGCCACATCTTGTTGAAGAATCAAATACATGGCTTCAACATAATCTTTGGCATGTCCCCAGTCTCTTTGGGCATCCAGATTTCCCAGAAAAATGGTGTCCTGGAGTCCTAAAGCGATTTTAGATACCGCCCTTGTTATTTTTCGGGTAACAAAAGTTTCTCCCCGGATGGGTGATTCGTGGTTAAAAAGAATACCATTACTTGCAAACATTCCATAAGCCTCCCGGTAGTTTACAGTTATCCAATAGGCATACATTTTGGCTACTGCATAAGGAGAACGCGGATAAAACGGAGTCTTTTCACTTTGAGGAACCTCTTGAACCAAACCATAAAGCTCGGAAGTAGAGGCCTGATAAATCTTTGTTTTTTCAACCAAACCTAAAATTCTTACCGCCTCCAGGATTCTTAATGTTCCAATACCATCTGCATTTGCTGTATATTCAGGCGTGTCAAAGCTAACTTTTACATGGCTCATCGCTCCTAAATTATAAATCTCATCAGGCTGAACCTCCTGAACTATTCGAATTAAATTGGTTGAATCGGTCAAATCTCCATAATGCAATTTAAACCTGATGTGGGTTTCATGCGGATCCTGGTATAAATGATCGATTCTATCCGTATTAAAAAGTGAACTTCGCCGTTTTACTCCATGAACTTCATACCCTTTATTGAGCAGAAATTCAGCAAGATATGCACCATCCTGACCAGTGATTCCGGTAATGAGGGCTTTTTTCATAAATGATTAAATTGTAAATTAAGGCGCAAGTAAGCAAAAACGACTCAAAAAAAGGAGTGAATAAATTTGTTGTCAAATTTGAGGGTAGTTTTGCAACACCAAAAAATGGCCCAAACAAAAAAGGCAATTGGTTCCCTGTTTAAAAAAAATAAAAACTAGAAAGATATGGTAGTTGGATCAAAGGTTAGAATGCTTCATGGTTTTGGAGAAGGCATCATCACAAAAATAGAAAAAGACCAGGCAATGGTGCTTTTAAATGAAGGCCTTGAGATTCCAATCCGGATAAAAGACCTTGTTTTAATTGCAGTCAGAGAAGAAAAAAAACAAGTAGAAATTGCTGAAAAACAAGGTTCAGCCCCGGTAAGAACTTCACCCAATCGCATGTTTTTTGTGAAAGAGGGGATTTTTCTTTGTGGGTTTAACCAATCCAACAATTTGGTAAATTTCTCTATTGTGAACCATACTGATTTTAATTTAACTGTGGTTGTCTTTAAATTGGGAAGACCCTTAAATCAATTCCTAGGCCATATGTTGGTAGAACCAAAATCGGTTTATGAACTCAATGAAGCCTTTTCCATACAAAATTCCAATCATTTAACCGGGCTTTCCTTCCAAATCTTAAGATTTCATCCAAATCAAAATGACCCTTTTCCGATAAAAGAAAATTCGATAGTTTTTTCAAAAGTAGATTGGAAGAAAACCATTTCTACAATTCCAATTTTAGAAAAAGAAGGCTACCTCATTCAGTTGGATGGCGAAATTCAAAAAATTGATGCAGATGAACTCAAGAACAGCCTTTTATCGCAAAAAATCAACAATCAACCCGAACCGAAAAGGAACGATGAATTTAAAAAACTGGAATGGCGGGAGATAGACCTTCATATTGAAAAATTAAGGTCAGATTATGGAAATTTATCCGCCGGAGAAATGCTTGATGAGCAACTTTCTGCCTTTGATAAAGCCTTTGACAAAGCCTTGGTAAGTGGAATCGGAAAACTGATTGTAATTCATGGAATCGGCTCCGGCATTTTAAAATCAGAAATTCATAAAAGGCTTAGCTCAAGCAATCATATCAAATCTTTTAAGGAAGGCAGAAAGGAAAAATTTGGATACGGTGCTACAGAAATCCAATTCTGAGCCTTTACTATTTATCTGGCTATTTTTGAATCTGAAATGGCAGAAATAAAAATATCCTCTTCACCAGCAGAAACAAAGTTTAGCTTTCCAAAATTACTTTTTTCGGTAAAGGAACCTGTAAGCCAGACATTTCCTGCAGGGTCGATGCGCTTTCCGGAGCAATGAAAAACTGAATTGAAGTTTTGAGCCCTTAGCTCATCAAGATTTCCTCTTATATCCCAGCGGCTTATAAACAATTGATTGTCGTATTGAGCCTGGATATTGGTCCTGCCGTGCTCTATATATTTATTAAATAAACCACTGACGAGCAAGGATTTTGAGTTAGAAGTCATTTGGATGGAAAGTGCTTCCTCCACATCTGCACCTCCTAAGGAAGACGCCCATTTCAAATCTCCTCCTGAGGCTATGGCAGTTAAAAAAACATCTGTTTGGCCTTTTGAAATTAAAACGGTATTTCCAAACTGGGTTTCTCCGCTAAATTTTCCTGTCAGGTAAACATTTCCATCTATATCCGTAACCGCATCTGAAATCTGGGTTTGAGAGTCGTTTCCCGAAAAACTTTTAGACCAAAGCACATTTCCGGTCGCTTCCAGTCGCAATGCAAAGGCTGATTTAGAGCTATTTCCTGAAATCTCGAAGTCATCTACATACATTATCTGCTCAAAAACTCCACCAGCCAGCACCCTACCCCATGGATCTGTACTGACCATGGTAACCTCGTCAAAACCTGAACCTCCAACTACCTTGGTCCATGATGCTTCTCCCTGCCAGGTTAACTTGGTTATAAATCCATCTGTCATACCCATTTGCCTCTGGATGGCCTGGCTATATTGAACAGAAAACAAACCTCCGATATAAACTCCTCCCTGGTCGGTTACTGCTATGCATTGAGGCAATGCGGTCCCGGATGTAGAAAGACTTTTTGCCCATTCTACCTGACCTCTGTTGTTTAATTTCAAAACAAAAACATCAGTCCCTTTTGCGGAAAGTGTTTGATTTCCAAAATAAGCTGTATCCGTAAATATTCCAGTGACATAAATATTTCCATCCAGGTCGCCTGTAATTGCATTTGAAAAATCATCGAGCTTGCCTCCAAAGGTTTTTATCCACAATAAACCTCCGTCAGGGGAATACTTTGCGATGTAGACATCTCCCCCACCCTGGCTGTTGACTTCCGTTTTAAAGAATTTTGATTTCCCTGATATACTTCCGGTTATGAAAATATTGTTTTTATTATCCACCCAAATTCCGTTTGACAAATCGGTATTTGCCCCGCCAGCCCTTTTCACCCAATTGTTTTGGCAAAAGGAAATTTGATTCAAACTGAAAAAAGAAATGATAATTATTAAAGATTTCATTGGGTATATTCTATGAGAGAAACAGAAAACAAAAGAAATTAAATACAACCGGAAAAACCTAACCGAATGAAGGTAAAAACCAGTAAGAAAGATTTTAGCAAAAATTCGACTTTAAATTAAGCCAAAGTGTGGAGTTGCTTCTTTAGTGCCTCCAGGGTTTTCTTGAAAGAATCGTCTTTAATAATCTGATTGTTAACAGTTTGAACCGCGTGAATAACCGTACTATGGTCTCTTCCTCCAAAATACTGACCAATTTGTTTCAGGGAATAATCGGTGTATTCTTTTGCAAAATACATTGCTACCTGCCTGGCATTTGTTACTTCCTTCTTTCTGGTCTTGTCTTTGAGTTCATCAATGGTGACTGAAAAGTAAGCACTTACATATTTTTGAATCCTGTCAATGTCAATCTCTTTCTCAATATTATTGACAATATTTTCAAGAATTTTTCGGGCAAGGGTAAGATCAAATTTCTGGCGATTGAGTGAGCTTTGGGCTATCAAAGAAATCAAAGCACCTTCGAGTTCCCTAATGTTGGTATCGATGTTAACAGCAAGGTATTCAACCACATCCAAAGGCATATTGACGCCATCATTCTGCATTTTCTTTTGGATGATGGCCATTCGGGTTTCAAAATCCGGTTGCTGCAAATCGGCAGTCAGGCCCCACTTAAATCTTGAAATCAATCGCTCATGCATGCCTCTCAAATCTTTTGGAGAACAATCTGAACTCAAAATGATTTGTTTTCCGGCTTGCTGTAAATGGTTGAAAATATGAAAAAAGATTTCCTGCGTTTTTTCTTTACCAGCCAAAAATTGAATGTCATCTATTACCAAAACATCCATCTGCATATAATGCTCAGTAAAATCATTGGCTGCATTTTTTGTCAATGATTCAATAAACTGGTTCGTGAATTTTTCGGAAGAAATATAAATAACCTTTCTGGCTGGGTCCAGTTCCCTTATTTTGTTGCCAATGGCATGCATCAAATGTGTTTTCCCAAGGCCAACGCCACCATAAAGCATCAATGGATTGAAAGAGGTAATCCCGGGTTTAAAGGCAACAGCCAATCCGGCTGATCTGGCCAAACGATTGCAATCTCCTTCAACAAAATTGTCAAAACTATAGGATGGAATGAGGTTGGACTCATCAAAAATCCTGTCCTTCTCCAGTCTATGGTGAAAGGCAGATTTGGAATGGAGAACCGGAGTCTCGGTATTCTTCGCAGCAATAACCATATTGTTGGAATAGGTTTTGGAAGAAAGACTTTGAAAAGCCCCGTTGTCATTTCTTGAATTTCCGTTTTGGTTTCCAGTGGGTAGTGTCACATGGAGAGGTCGGTTATTTCTATCTCCCTGGTCAACTACAATGGAATACTCCAATCTGGCTCCCTGACCTAAAACTTGTTGCAATGCGGATTGAAGTTCTTTCACAAAATGTTCTTCCAGCCACTCATAAAAATATTGACTGGGAACCTCAATGGTTAAGTGACTTCCATGTAGCGATATAGGTAAAACTGGCAAAAACCACGTGCTAAACGACCGCTCATCTACCTGATTTTGAATTATTTGCAGGCATTGGCTCCAAACACTTTTATGATTTTGCATTTAATAAATTTACGCTTCGGCTAATCTTAGGTCCTAAAAAAAGGGATGCAAAAATCAAATGCTAAATCGGATTAAAAAAGTCTGACCAAAAGCAAAATCAAGTTTAATACAATAAGATTTTTGAAAATAAATTTGGAGGGAATACAATTGAGTTCTTTATCAAATTGTTAACAAATCATAGCCCTCCACAACATTGCTTACAAATTTTTAAAATTAAAGAAAACCAGAAAAAATATCCAGGCAATTTTTATTTTTCAGATACGCCAGCTTAAAATCTTTTTTCAAATAATACAGCGTAATTTTTACAAAAAAAGAAGAAGATTTGAATCTAAATCAGAAACAAAAAACAGACCTATTCAATTACTTTTTAGTTATTCATTAAATCTCAAAAAGCTTTTTTAAGTCTCAACCCAATTTGAGGGTAATTTGATCGCAATTAAAACTTGTGTAAGATTTATTTGTATTATAATTAAATCTTACTACATTTGTCATGCAAAATAGAATCGGCGGATGGAAACAGGGATTTCAAAACCTCATTTCTTACTTCCCATTCTATCTCAATTACCAAATTTTAAAAAACAAAAATTAAAGCTAGAATTTACACTGTTGTTTCAACTGTCTGCATTTTAAGGTTTGATTTTCTTCAACATATTCACAATCAATGGCATCAATTGCCGTTTATAAAATAATTAAGAAATAATCAATCTAATACCCTGTTTGATTGCCTTGCCAGGAAACTGGCAAGGTTTTTTTATTTTCAATCAATTCAATTGCTGAAAGCAATTTGATCCTAAAGTCAGGAAATTTTTAATTTTCGGAATTTGGCATTCCGGCAAGAGGAATAAAAAGAAAAGGCCTTATCTGACGAGCTCGTTCATCTTTTTAACAATGGCACCCACATTGGTTAGCTCACCATAGTTGGAATCTATGCCATACCTTTCTCGTTTGCCAGTTCTTTTTTCAATGATAAGAAAGCTGTTTTCATACATATTCTGAATGCCCTCGACACTTACTTTCTCCTCTGAACCAGACATCATTTTAAGTGGCCAATGCTTGTCTCTGTACACACCCAGAATTTGAAAATCCTTGGCTGTGTTGTTTTGAAGGTAACTACTCTGATTTTTTAACCACCAGGATTTGAATTTTTTGAAGGCTTCGTCGAAAGTTGGCTTTTCCATTTGTTGGTATTTTCTGGCTATTCTATTTTAATGAAATGGGGGCTTTGGTTTTTATCCATTTCAAACTTTTCATTTTGAAAACGTCAAAGTTAAGGCAGAAACTGGGATACTCCCCTTTTTTTGAGGAATCATTTCACAGAAATGCAGGATTTCAGGTTTGAAATTTTGCAGGAATTGGCCTTTACAGGAGTTAAAAGGGTGAATATTATAGTTCAGTATATTTGAGATTGATTTCAAAAAATCAATAAATACTTCAAATATTAGATTGAAACTAAAACCTGAATTCAAAATTATGTTGTGGACAAGTGGTTGAGGGAAAAAATAAAAAAGGATACATCTTGTGGATTAACAAAGAACTTTCGTTTTGAAAAATTAAGGTTCAGTTTACCATTTCTGATTCTTTGCAGGCGAAAATATTGTAAGCAAAAAAAACACTTACAATATTTTCACTTACAAAACCGTTGGTAGTTTTTAGAAAAATAGAAAACCGCTAACAACGTGCAAAGCCTCAAAAATCTCAGAGTGCATCTGGGCCTGTCTCAAATTCAGTTTTCTGGTTTGCTGGGAATTTCCAGTGGGCTCATAGCCCTGGTAGAAACCGGAAAACGCAGCCTTCCGGAAAACGCAAGGAAAATTGTTTTGAACCTCCAACAACTGATTTTAACAATGGAGCCATTTAATTCAGATTCAATTCAAGAATTGGATGCGGCCAGTCAAAAACTGCTTGAGAAAGAAATACGTGCCAAAGCCAGGAAATTGAAGCAGTTCAAATTTGAATTGGAAGCCAGTTTGGAGAAACTTAATCAAATCAAAAAGACAATAGCCCTTGGAAAATTGCCGGAAACCGAATCAGTTTGGTTGCCCGGATCCATAGAAAAAGATGCCTGGAATTTACTATTGCGAAAAAATAACAAAAAAATTTCCGTCCTGTGCCAAAAAATTATCCTACTGAAAATCAGAATTTCAGGTCTGGAAGCGGAGCTAAAAACTGCAACTGAAAAAAAAAAAATTCAAATATTTTTTTTCCAGCAAACAATAAAATAAAAGCAGGCACGTTAAAATGAAACAAAAGGGAAACCTCCCTTTCTGACAATTTTTTAATGTCATGTTTTCCATCTCTCTGATCACCGGGACCGAATTGGCGGACCGCCTGATCAAACAGGCCCAGCGAATGAAACGAGCGCTGGCACATCGCCTGGAATCGTTTGATATGCGCACCGAAAACTCTGTGGAGTCATCTACAGAATACGATGCCGAAGTTGCGGAAACTACTGCCAGGCTGGCAACGGCCACGGCGCTGATTCCGACCCTCCCCGAGGGCAGTGATCTGAAAGAAGATCAGATCACGGAGAAACTGGAAATGGAGCTCAAACTCCGCAAGTTGACCAAGGCGGGCAACAAGCTGGGCAGCGAGGCCATTTTGATGCGGGAACTGGAAATGAATCTTCTGGAGCGGCAGATTGTCGGGCTGGATGCATTCATTGGGGCAGTGACCACCAAAAAAGGAGAGCTTCCTTTGGGCGCTTAAGCCTATGAAAAAGCTCGAATAAAACCCCGCAGTGCAAACTGACGGGGTTTTTTGTTTAAGAAATAACATATATCCACATGGAATTCAATCAATAACTCGTAAGCCTCCGGTAAACCACGTTCCGGTCATGATTGATTTTCCCCGACCTTTGTTTGATGAAAGAAAGATCGTTTTCAGACAAAGACAAACAGATTCTTCTCAAAAGATACCATCGAAG
>JAIXQU010000089.1 GCA_027485575.1 Cytophagaceae bacterium | reverse complement strand
GTGATTCACTTTATTACCGTGAATACATACTGCAAGATCTTTTGTCATACGACCCGATTCAACAACATCCACACAAACTTTTTCCAAGGTTTGGCAGAAGTTGATAAGTGCCTCATTTCCATCAAGCTTTCCTCTGAACTCCAGGCCTCTTGTCCATGCAAAAATACTTGCTATGGGGTTGGTGCTGGTTGGTTTTCCCGCCTGATGATCCCTGAAATGCCGGGTGACAGTTCCATGTGCGGCTTCTGCCTCCATCGTTTTTCCATCGGGTGTAATCAGGACTGAGGTCATAAGACCAAGTGAACCAAAACCTTGAGCCACCGTATCTGATTGGACATCTCCATCATAGTTTTTACAGGCCCAAACAAAATTTCCATTCCACTTTAAGGCAGACGCAACCATGTCATCAATTAACCTGTGTTCATAAATGATACCTGCTGCATCAAATTTTGACTTGTAATTCTCCTGGTATATTTCTTCAAAAATATCTTTAAACCGGCCATCATATTTTTTGAGGATGGTGTTTTTGGTACTTAAATACAAAGGCCATCCCTTGGAAAGTGCCTGGTTGAAACATGAATGGGCAAATCCTTTGATTGATTCGTCCGTATTATACATGGCCAAGGCTACGCCATCTCCTTTGAAGTTATATACTTCGTGCTCAATCACTTCTCCATTTTCTCCCTCAAATCTGATGGTGAGTTTCCCTTTTCCCTTTGTTACAAAGTCAGTGGCTCGGTACTGATCACCAAAAGCATGCCTTCCAATGCAGATGGGTGCCGTCCAATTTGGAACCAGTCTTGGCACATTGCTGCATACGATGGGTTCCCGGAAAACAGTTCCATCCAGAATATTTCGGATGGTTCCATTCGGACTCTTCCACATTTGTTTGAGATTAAACTCTTTAACCCTTGCTTCATCTGGAGTAATCGTGGCACATTTTATTCCAACGCCATATTCTCTTATTGCGTTGGCTGCATCGATGGTAACCTGGTCATTGGTTTCGTCCCGATATTCCATTCCAAGATCATAATATTTGATGTCTAGTTCCAGGTAAGGAAGAATGAGTTTGTCTTTAATGAACTTCCAAATGATTCTGGTCATTTCATCACCATCCAACTCCACTATGGGGTTGCTAACTTTAATTTTTGGCATTTGTCTTAATTGTCTATTCTAATTGTTGTGTCCTGCAAAAAACAGTAATTCATTTCATAAATTAAAATCACTCAAGGTTTGTTTATTACCTTAAGTTCTAAAAAAAACCAGGCTGAACTCATATTCAACCAACTATTGGCCTTTTTTAATTTTTACCTTTTCACCTATTTTTAAAGTGGCATCTTCTTTTCCATTCAAGGTTAAAAATGAATCGATTTTCATTCCAAATTTTTGGGCAATTTTATAGGAAGTATCTCCCAATTTTACCTCATACTCTTCAGTGTCAATCCCGGTAGAGTTGGCAGACAAAGCTTTTTTTGCAATTTCTGGTTGGATGGCAAGAGCAGGTGATACCCTTATTTTTTGTCCTGGTGTCAAAGTTCTGCCAGAACCCGAATTCCATGCATAAAGGCTATCCAGCGTCTTTTTGTAATGTCTGCTGATTTTATACCAGGTCATGCCTTGAGAAACAAGGATCTCGCCATTTTCTGCCACAGGCATAACAATGGGTGATGGCGCAGGCTCCGGTTTTGAACCTGGAATGATTTCATTTTCAAGATTTTTTGTTGTTGAGGCCAATAAAATAGGTTCTGCTTTCACCTCTGTTTTCGGCTTAATTTCTGATTCTGAAACAACTTCGATTTCAATATTTTCTACAGCATTCTGGTCGCTTTGGTTCAAAGGTGCCTCAGGTTGTAAAGTATCATTGCCCAAAATTTCTTTTGCCTGTTTTTCAATTTCTTTCAGGTCAACCGGTTTGGGGGTTGGGGTTGCATTTGCTGTGGCCAATTTAGTGGTATTGAGCTTTGGGGTGGCAGCTATCATTTCCAGTTTCGGAACCTCAGGCACTGCTTCATATTTTATCGGCTCATCTTCTGGCCTCGAATGCCTCAACCAGAGCACCCGCCCCGGCTTTAATTTTTCAGGTCTTGGCATTTTGTTTTTTGCCATTAAGGCCTTGAGTTTTAACCCATATTTTTGGGCTACTTCCCACAGTGTTTCTCCCGTTTGAACGGTGTGAAAAGGAATTTTTGCTTTGTTCTTTTTGTTGTCGGCATAGTATACTTCGCCATCTACAAGGGGATCGAAAACACGTAAATCGTTGTATTCAAGGAACTCATCCCGCGTTATTCCAGCCAGCAATGCCAGTTTTGAGGAGTTGTCTCCCTTCTTCGCCTGAATCGCTTTGATTCCATTCCAACTAAAAAACACGGGAATCTCTGTTTTTCCATTTGCCAGAACTACAGGTTCAGGCTGGGTGACAGGTTTCTCTATTAAGCCAAAAAATATTTTTTCCCGCCATGGATTAAGCTTTTCAACGGGAGGCGAAGCTTTTACATAAACCGGAGAATCAAACATGATTCCATCCTCTGGCTTTATCGGAAGAATTATTGTATAATCCTTATCTGAAGGTACATATCCCCTCAAAATCCATCGGTTGTAGAACTGTAGTTGTTCGATAGGATATTTGGTCTCGTTGGCGAGTTGCTCCAAAGATTTGTTTTCACATTCCGGGTATTCCTGAATTCTTAAATTAGGGCTTGAGGTATTTCTGTATAAATGAGGCTCAAACGCAATTTTATGGGCTATAAATTTTAGAATATACCAGTGGGTATTTTCATCAATTTCAAGGGTTTTGGAACCAATTTTGGTTGGATCAATAAGTGCTTTTGCGCCTCCTAATCCTGCATAATATGCCAAAAGTGAATAAGTCCAGTTTTGCATATAATTGTTGTGGCGAATCAAATACCGGGCAGCAGATCTTGAGGAAGAAACGATATTCATTCGCTCGTCAATTTCTTCATCAACTCTCAAGCCCATCTCCGTAGCGGTTTCTTTTTTAAATTGCCAATACCCAACGGCATTTGAAGAAGAAACCTGATTAGAAACCAAGCTAGATTCCTGAATAACAAGATATTTAAAGTCTTCAGGCAAGCCTTCTTCTGAAAAAATCCTCTCAACGATGGGTAAATAAGCATCTGACCTGTCAACCAGCTGTCTGAAATATTTGTTATTGGCTGTCAATTTATTGACATAGCCCGTCAGGGTTGCTTTTGCTCCGTCCCTGATATTTAATTCCACATCAGCCATCATTAGTTTTTCCGGAATCTGTGTCTGGAATTGGGCAAGAATGGTTTGAGAGGACAATGCCAGTATCAAACCTAAGATATTAATAATGAGCTTCAAAATTAAAAACGATTAATCTATTGATGTAGCAAAGGTCGACCAAAGGTCTGAATATTAGTGTTGTTAGTTTGTCGAAATGCTTACATGTTGTTTAAAATTAATTTTCTAAATTCACTCAATTCAGTTTTTAACACTTAAAAAGGAATGGATTTTTAATTTTAACCTTCAGTATTTTGCCTGGATTTATTGGTTTACATCTAACGAAAATTTGTTCCAATTATTCCTCCAAACCGGTTGTTTTTTAATAAGTCTACATTGTATTATCTGAATATTAATTTTCACTGCTTAATTTTATTTGGATAAAACTTATTGGATTTGCGCCTTTTCAGTTGGTAAAAACACCATATCTTCGCAGCTTAATTTCATTATAAGACAAATAAATATTATTGATAATGAGCTATATAGAGCAAATAGTCGGTCGTCAGATTTTTGATTCCCGCGGAAATCCCACGGTTGAAGTTGATGTCTACACAGAAAATGGGTTTTTGGGCCGTGCTGCCGTTCCATCTGGTGCTTCAACCGGAAGCCATGAGGCAGTTGAATTAAGAGACGACGACAAGTCTATGTACATGGGTAAGTCTGTAATTCAGGCAGTTGAAAATGTAAACACCATTCTTGCAGATGCACTTGAAGGTCTTGATGTTTTTGACCAACAAGGAATTGATGCCTATATGATAGAGCTTGATGGTACAGAAAATAAAGGTAAGCTTGGGGCCAATGCAATACTGGGCGTTTCTTTGGCAATTGCAAAAGCAGCTGCTCAGGAAGCTAATTTGCCTCTTTACAGATACATAGGAGGCGTAAATGCAAGTACACTTCCTGTTCCGATGATGAATATTTTAAATGGAGGTAGCCATGCAGATAATTCCATAGATTTTCAGGAGTTTATGATTATGCCTGTGGGCGCTGAAACTTTTACTCAATCGCTGCAATGGGGTTCTGAAATTTTTCACCACTTAAAAGCAGTTCTTAAAAAAGCAGGATATTCCACAAACGTTGGTGATGAAGGCGGTTTTGCGCCCAACATCAAATCCAATGTTGAGGCAATTGAAATAGTTTTAAAAGCAATAGAAACAGCAGGTTATAAACCAGGTGAGCAAATTATGATTGCCATGGATGCTGCGGCTTCAGAATTTTATGATCCTCAAACCAAAACCTACCATTTCAAAAAATCTTCCGGTGAAAAACTCACAGGTAGCGAAATGGCCAGTTATTGGGCTGATTGGGTGTCTAAATATCCAATAGCAAGTATAGAGGACGGAATGTCTGAAGACGATTGGGCTGGTTGGGCTGAGTTAACAAGATTGACGGGTTCTAAAATTCAGTTGGTTGGAGATGACTTGTTTGTTACCAATGTCAAAAGACTTCAACAAGGAATTGACCAGAATATTGCCAATGCCATTCTTGTAAAAGTAAATCAGATTGGTACGCTTTCTGAAACCATAGCCGCAGTTGATCTTGCCCACAGGAATAAATATAAAAGTATAATGAGCCATAGAAGTGGTGAAACTGAAGATACAACCATTGCAGATTTGGCAGTTGCCTTAAATACCGGCCAAATCAAAACAGGATCTGCTTCAAGAACTGACAGAATTGCCAAATACAATCAACTTATTCGAATTGAAGAAGAACTTGGTTCGTTGGCTTACTATCCCGGAAAGAAGTTTTAGGATTAAATGATTTTTTTAAAGCCACAGTTTCAATTTGAAATTGCGGCTTTTTTTTGCCTAATTTTCAGGTGCGATTGCCACCGGGATTTTGAAATATTTGGATTTTCCTCCAAGTTCAACTGTCTCCAATACAGCGACATATAGTCCAATACTGGCCCTTCTTCCTTGTTCCGTTGTTCCATCCCATTTCCAAAAACCATCCTTTCCCAATAAGGCAGTTTGTGCAAGGGTTTTGGTAAGAAGACCTTCGGCAGAATAAATTCTAAGATTTCCAAGCAGGCCTGATGTTTCAAAATTGTAACTAAAAACTGCAAAGTCCTTATTTCCATCTCCGTTGGGCGAAATGGTTCTTGGCTCCACTGAAAAATCAGATCCAGGTTCAATGACATTTGCCGTTTGAGAGTTTTCATAACCCGGGGTGCCATAGTCGGCATCCGAACTTGCTGATTGCCATGAATCTGGATTGTTTACCGGAAGTTGGGCGGAAATTCTTTCCAACGACACACCTTTGGTTTCATCCAGTATTTTGGCGTGGTTTTTTTCTGAATAGAAATATTTCTGCCATTCTGCTTTTCCAGGTCCCAATAACCGGATGGTTCCTGAATCCGAATTAAAGGAGGGCAATCCCATTTCATAAAAATTTTCAACTTTTCCTTTGGGATAGTCCCTCAATGTTAACGCTTTTGAGGCAGTGAAAAGGGCAAATCCTCCCGGTTTTATCGGAATGGTTTCTGGTGAAGCAGGCTCAATTTCAGTATCATTTGCAATTGAAATTTCTTTCAGATCCAGATATTGGGTAGAAATATTTTTGATTTCCACATAATCGCTCCCTCCTGTTTTTGGATCAAATAGTATCTCATTCAATAACCATGAATTTGAATCAGCCTTACCCGTTCTTACGGTTTCAATTGTTTCAGTGAATGTCCCATTTCCGGCACAATCTTTAATCAGGCCAATGGTAATAGTAAAAGGTTGGTTTGCAGGTATTTCGCTCTTTACTTTCAGATTTAAAACCGAAAAATCTTCCGGACTGATTTCTCTTTCTTCTACAATCAGGTTGTTAGATATGGAAATGCTAACATTGGAAAGTGTGGTACTATCCAGCAATTCGTCCCATTTTATTTTGATGATATTGGGTTGTGGAACCGTTGCCAAAACAACTTTTGGTGAATTCAAATCCGGCTTGGCTCCCTTTACTGAATTTTCCTTTCCTGGAGTTCCTCCTGATGAAGAAGTACTTATGGCCCAATTGTTTAATTCACCACAAGGATTATTTAAGTCAATCAATTCTAAAGACCAGCCATCTGACCATTTTGAAAAAGGAGAATATTCAGACGAATTAAAGTGGAATTGATGTATCCATCCCCCGCTTCCATTGAAAAGGGTAAGTTTATCGCCTTCTGAGTTTAATGTCGGAAACGTGCTCACGCCCAAAACATTAATTCCTGAAATTCCCTCAAACTTAGATACAGAATTTTCACCTGTAAGAACCAGATATTCTCCCGGACCAATAAACGAATTTGGCAACTGACCAATGGAGCCTTCATCAACCAGTTTTACACCTGAAAGGTCAATGAGGGAAGCTGAATTGTTGTAAATTTCAACATACTCAGCTTTGGGAAGCAAATTGTCCGGGGTGTCATCTGCCTGAACTTCAGTGATGAGTAAGTCAAATTTTCCTGGTTTTTTTCCTTTCCCAACAGAGAGAATCTTCTCTGTAATTGGATTTCCAGCACAATCCTTTATTTGATTTAAGGTTAACTCATACTTCCTGCCAATCTCGAAAGGGGTTGTAAAATTGACCGTAATTGAGGTTTGGTCCGGATTTCTGTTTCCAATTGAAGAAATAACCAGACCTGGAATCTTAAATGAGTTGACATCAGGGGCCAGTGCATTTAAAGGTTCAGAAAATATCAACAGAAGTTTATTTTCACCAGCTATCTCAACCTTTATCAGTTGAGGCGCTTCGGTATCTTGCTGATTGGACTTGATGCTATTTTGAGCGCCTGGAGTTCCACCAATTCCCGCAACAGATGCCAACCAGTTGTTTTTGCCGCTACAAGGTTGTGAAGGATTGATTTGCTCCAGTGAATAGCCACCTTCTTGTTTGGAGGTGTTTCCATACCAGGAGAGCGAATAATCTACAACATCAATTTCATTTTCTTCTATATCCAAAATTTTAAGTTCTGATCCTGAGTTGGTTAAATTCAAGGACGATATGCCAACTACATTTCCAAACCGCTTAAAACTATCCACACTGTCAATGTCGCAAACAACTGCATAGCTGTTGCTGTCCAAAACAAACTCAGGAAAAATAACCAAAGAACCATTGACCGAAAGATTTGACCCTTTTAGTTGAATGGGTTCTTTGGTTGTGTTGTAAATTTCAATGTATTCTTCAATGGGAAGCCCTAAAGTAGGGGTTTCATCTGCGTATATTTCATTGATAACCAGATTTCTGGGCAATAAAGGTTTTGCAGGGAGATTGATAAACTTCCTTGTAGAGATTATTGAACTGGAGTTGCCTTCACAATCCCTGACTCCTGTCCATGATAGGGTGTAAAATATTCCAATTTGTATCGGATTCAATAGGCTAATTTCAATACTTCTTTCATTTGGAATTCTTGTAATTACCTCAGATATAGGTAGACCAGGAATTGAAAAATTAGAAATCGGATTTTCGTTTGAACCAATAAATTCAGAAAAGACAAGTCGGATTTTATAATTGTTTATGATCAAAATTGAATCAAGAGCAGGTGGTTCTAAATCTGGAGAGAATGAAAAAATACTGTTCTGGGCCCCCGGAGTTCCCCCAATTCCAGCATCTGAGGCTGACCAATTAAATTTTCCGCTGCATTTCAGATTTGGATTAATTTGTTCTAAAGAATAACCACCGTTTTGCTTCGATGTATTTCTATACCAGGAGATTTGATAATTTACTACATCTACTTCATTTCCAGATATATCCTCAATAGAAAGTCGCTTTCCGGTATTGGTCAAAACGGTGCTGGGGAGCAATCCAATTGCCGGACCAAAAGATGAAAATTTGGATGCGCTGTCTGTTTTGCAAACAATTAAATATCCATTTGGAGGTAAAATGTATTCCGGAAATGGCAATTGGTCAGCTCCCAAAATCAAGGATGCTCCTTTGAGTTGAATGGCTTGATTTTGGGTGTTCAAAATTTCAAGGTATTCAACCTTGGGTAGCCCGAAGGAAGGATTTTCATCTGCATATATTTCATTGATAACCAAGGCCCTGGAAGGAATTGGGGCTGGAGGAAGATAAATAAAGCTTTTGGTCTGGTTCCCGGGATTCACATTTCCTTCGCAATCTTTGACGCCGGAATAAGACAAGGTATATTGAGTCCCTGTTTGAATGGCTGAGGTCAGGTTTAAGGTTATACTTCGATTGTTGGGCTGGTTGGTTAAAACTGAACCAATGACAAGTCCCGGAATTGAAAAATTGGAAATGGTTAGGATTTCAGTATTCAGAATTTCATTAAAAACCAATCTGATTTGATTGGTGCCTACCACAACCAAAGAATCTAAAACCGGTGCCTGCGCATCCGCTACATTTGAAAAAATACTGTTTTGAGTTCCGGGTGTTCCTCCGATTCCTGCATTGGAGGCCGACCAGTTAAACTTTCCGCTGCATTTCAAATTGGGATTGATTTGTTCCAAAGACCATCCGCCATTTTGTTTTGTTGTACTGTTGTACCACGAAAGGGCATAGGTAACTGCGTCAATTTCTGTCCCTGCATTGTCCTTGATAGAGATGCTTGCCGCCGTGTTTGTTAGTATTGGCAAGGCGATCCCCAGGACCTGACCAAAACCAGAAAACTTCGAAGCGCTATCGGTTTTGCAAAGAATTAGGGGTGTATTTGGTGCAAGTAGAAAATTTGGCAAAACCAGCTTTGAGTTTCCAATCTGGATGCTGTCTCCTTCCAATTGAATGGGGCTTGATGTTGTGTTTAATATTTCAATATATTCTACCAAAGGCAAGCCTAGGCTTGGCGTTTCATCCGCATATATTTCATTGATAACCAATGCTCTTTTTCCCAAACCAGCGGAAATAAAAAAGCCTTTTGTTTGTGGCACTATTTGAATATTTCCAGCTAAATCTTTTGCTTGATTTACAGTAATTGAATAGCTACCCGGTGCCAGATTATTTCCAAAACTGAGCCGGACCTTAGAAAAATCGCTTGCAAGTCTCGAAGATGAAACAATTGGGATGCTTGGGGAAATACTGAAAAATGAAGAAGTACTGCCAAAAATTTCATCTACAGGTTCTGAAAACAAAAGCTCTACCTGGTTAGGAGAAAACAAAGAAGCTGAGATTAAAGTAGGTGGGATTAGATCAACCGCACTTGTATTTTCAATCTTAATGTCATCAAAATAGTGCTTACCCCGATTAGATTTTGTTGACTTTATCCAAACGCCAGCTCCTGCTGTTGTCAGATTGGAATTGTCTGTTCCGGTTCCGAAGGGAATGAAATTTGCGGTTGTAATTTGTTCCAGAATCTCCCAGTTTCCTGCGGCAGTCCGGGTTACCTTTATTTTTCCCTGATTGTTAGAGCTGCCATTTACCAGTGAGTTTGATTGAGAGATTATTTCAGATTCTATGCCTCCTTGTTTTTTAAACAACCCGATTCCATCTGGTGTATTACCACCCAAACGCACAAAAAAGCCATTTTGAGCTTGTTCAATATTCAGATTATCAGTGGTTAACCAAAATTCTGCAAAATTATTTGGTGAAGGATTGAAATTGAGCCGGAAGAAAAACTCCCAGGAATTAAAATTTTCTGTAGAAGCTGTTGAAAGGTAAAAATTTAAATTGGAAGCATTCCCCACAGTACTTCGAAGTTGTCCATTACTTACTGTGAAAGAATCTACAATGCCTATCCAGGTTGGATTGTTTGTGAAATCTCCATCATTGAAATTATCTATGATTTGCGATTTGGCGAATTGCCCAAAAATGCAAAAACATAAAATCAAAATAGCCCTTGAAACTCTAGTCATAGATGAAACTGGTTGATTCAAATTCCCGGTAAATTGCATTTCTTAGGTGCAATGGGATAAAGTTTCAAACTTCGAAAAAATTAGCTTAAGTCCCCAAAAAAGAGGAACATATTTTTAATTGTGCTCCGGCGTTGGGTCGGGGTTTACCTTTTCCTCTGGTTCTGGCTTTTTCTTAGGGAAAAGTAAGGAAGCAATAATGCTAACCGCAAGGATAGTTGAAATTACAATTAGTGAATGGGTATTTGTAAATCCAATCTCTTTTAGCCAATGATGGGCAAGCATTTTTCCCCCAATATAGGTTAGCAAAAGAGCCAGACCATAATTGAGATAATGGAAAATATGAAGAATATTGGCAAGGAAGAAAAACATCGATCTTAAACCAAGGATAGCAAATATGTTTGAAAAGAAAACAATGTAAGGGTCTTTTGTAACCGAGAAAACCGCTGGAACTGAATCTACCGCAAAGATTAAATCAGTGAATTCAATTATCATCAGAACGACAAAAAGGGGAGTAGCCATCCACTTTCCATCTTTTTTTACAAAGAAATTTTCTCCTACATATCTTGGAAAAACCGGAAGAAATTTAGAAATTATCTTTACAACCGGGTGTTTTTCAGATTCAATCTTATCATCATCGTCATTGCTTTCAAAAAACATTTTCATGCCTGTGTAAGCCAGAAATGCTCCGAACAAATAAATAATCCAGTCGAACTGCTGCAATAGTGCGGAGCCAATAAAAATAAATATGCATCTAAGCACTACAGCACCTAGGATTCCCCAAAACAATACTTTTTTGAAATACTTCTCCCTTACACCAAAAGAGGAAAAAACCAGTATTAAAACGAATATATTGTCTACAGACAGGGCATATTCTACCAAATAGCCGGTGATAAATTCCAAAGACATATTGTCCCTGTAGTTTTGAAGGCTTTGCTGAAAATCGCCTGGAACTAAAGGGACATGGTCTGCAAATTTTTTGTGCAGAATTTCGAGTTTCGCGTAGGAATCAATGCCATGAATTAAATCTCCCTTAGTATCGATTATTAAATAAAAGGCCATGGCACAAAGAATCCACACTAAGGACCATGAAGCTGCTTCCTTGAATTTAATAACATGATTTCCCCGGCTGAATACACCAAGGTCCATGAAAATCATTAGAGCGATAAAAACCAGAAATCCGGAAAAGAATAAGAATTCGTTGGGCATTAAAAAGACCAGATTTGAATGGTTTTATTTTTTACAAGGCAAATAAAGGTCATTTTTTTGGGAAGGTTTTAAGTTTGGTCAAATAAAAAATGAATGAAGAGCTTCCCATACGGTGAAAAAAAAATGAGGTTTCAACTAATTCAAAAAAAACAATAATTCTTTTTTGAAATTTTAAATCGGTCACAAATGATTATTATTCAATAATTTATAGGTAGAATTTGGTGGTTATTTTTTATTGCCAGTTAATCCACCCAGTCAGCAATAAACAAATTGGTGTCTCTGCCTCCACCATTATTTCTGTTGCTGCTAAATACAAGCTTCTTTCCATCTGGTGAAAACATCGGGAAAGCATTAAACATGCTTTCCTGGGTTATTCTTTCCAAATTGGTTCCATCTTCATTTATCATAAATAGTTGAAAATCATATCCCTTTTGGCTGTGGTGGTTGCTGCTGAAGATAATTTTTTTTCCGGATGGGTGGAAAAATGGTGCCCAATTTGCTTTTCCTAAATTTGTAACCTGTTTTAAGTCAGATCCATCTGTATTGCAGGTATAGATTTCCATATTAGTCGGTGCTACCAAATGTTCATTAAGCAATGCCTTATAGTCAGAAATCTCTTCCTCTGTTTTTGGTCTTGAAGCCCTGAATACTATTTTTTTACCATCTGGCGAAAAAAATGCCCCACCGTCATAGCCAAGTCCACTGGTTATTTGTTTTTGATTTTTTCCATCTATATCCATTGTCCAAAGCTCCAAATCTCCAGACCTGTCTGATGTAAATACTATTTTATCTCCTTTTGGAGAGATGGTTGCTTCTGCATCATATCCTTTTGAATCGGTTAGCTGAGAACCAATTTTTCCGGATTCATTGGCCACGAAAATGTCAAATTCAGGGTAAACTGCCCAAAGGTACTTTTTGTCACCCCGGGGAGCAGGAGGTGGAGGACATTCTTTGCCAGCCAAATGTGTGGATGCATACAGAATATCCTTTCCATTCGGCATATAATATGAACATGTGGTCCTGCCTAATCCCGTGCTAAGTAGATGAGGTTGATAAGCAGAATCTTCTTTTTGGGTTTCCAGACTCAGCCAATAGATCTGGTCGCATTTTAAATTCCATTTTGGGTTGTTGGTTTGAAAGGTCAATTTTTTACTGTCAAAAGAAAAGTATGCCTCGGCATTATCTCCCCCAAATGTGATTTGCCTTAGATTTTTTAATTTCCCTTCTTTTGTTTGTGACTTTCCGTAAAATATTGACAAACAAATACATATAAGTGTAAACGCGATTTTCATTTTAATAAATAAGGTTGCAAATTTGCAAAATGGTAGGGCGAAATAGCTATTTTTTTCATATTTGGCGATATTATTAAGATGAAGGAATTTGATTATGCCGACTTTGTCTCAGAGGAAAGAGTTGTCCCTGATGAAAAACTTGGAAAATACAACATTCCCTTTATTGTCTTTCCCTTCACTTTTCTATTCATTTTTATAATCAACCATGGCACCGTTGGCTTCATGGCTGCCATCGACGATTTTTTTTCTTTACAGAATTTATTTCTGGTTTTTTCAGCAGGATTCCTGTTCCATGAAATGCTTCATTTTATGGCCTGGCAGGCATTAACTGGTTTTAAAATTCAGGATTTCAGATTGGGGATGAGGTGGAATTCTTTTACTCCTGTAATTTGTTGCCAAAGGCCAATGGCAATAAATGCTTTCCGGTTTGGATTGATATTTCCATTTATTGTCATGGGAATTGGCCCAATGATATTTGCGTTTTACAACGTCAATACCTGGTTTCTTTTTGCCGGATCTATTTATATGGCATGGGCATCTGCTGATATCCTTACCTTTATCCTTTTGTGGAATGTGTCAAAAAAATCTTTTGTAGAAATGCATCGGATAAAACTTGGAAGCATTGTTTTTAATCCAAAAGAGCAATTAGCTGAGTTTATTGGCTAGTTGAAATTTAATTTTTAATGAGTTTTTACCAAACCAGAAAGCCTTTTATTCTTGCATCCGGCTCTCCAAGACGGAAAGAATTACTACAAACCCTTGGCTTGCCATTTCAGGTGTATGTTTCCGATGTGGAAGAATCATTTCCTCCTGAAACTTCTCCGGAATTGGTTCCTGCATTATTATCTGAAAGGAAGGCCGGCAAAGTACTTTCAGAAAACAAGGAAAGTCTGATTCTTGCTTCTGATACAGTGGTTGTTTTGGAAACAGAAATTTTGAACAAACCAGCAAATTTCTCTGAAGCAAAATCGATGTTAGAATCGCTTTCAGGAAAGACCCATTTCGTTTATACTGCATTTACTCTCATGACTTCAAACGGATCTGTTTCGATAACGGATCGGTCTGATGTTACTTTTAAAACTTTGACAAATAGTGAGATAGACTATTACCTGGAAACAGGTAAACCTTTAGATAAGGCCGGAGCTTATGGAATTCAGGAATGGATAGGACTTATCGCCGTGGAGCGGATTGAAGGTTCTTACTTCACTGTTATGGGCCTTCCCACACATTTGGTTTGGCAGCAACTTGTAGCTGGAGGGCACATTAGCTTATAAAAAAACCGGACCCCAATTTGAGGTCCGGTACAAACGAAATTAGATACACATTTCAAGACTGACACCTGAATTCTTAAATTCCATTTTAGTTTTTAATTCTTAAAATGGCTTTTAATGACCTTCCTGAACTAATCGTCGATGTCAGTAATCTTTTACTCTATACTTTAGAAATCATAAAAGTGAACGGTTTCAAAAAATTGGGTTTCTCAGTTGATTTATAGTGTTTTAAAAAACTACTTCAATTTACTGGCATATAGATATTTAAGATTTTTCATGTTGAACTTATACTCCTCAAAAGTTTTTCGGAATGACCAGTATTTATCTGTAGATTTTTTCACCAAAGAATCGCTTTCGTTAATGTATGAGTTGAGGTTTTCAGATAATACCACAATCGAGTCCAGGGCTTCTGATTCTGAAATATCACCATTTTTTATTCCTTGAATAAGTTTGTCATATTTCATATCGGCCTTTTCCCATGTTGTTATTAAGGGTTTATTTGAAACCCACTGTTGATGAAAATAATCCTGTCCGATTAATAATTCTTTCTTTAAACTATCATTATACGCTTTGTAGTTCTCGCTTATTCCAGACTCAAAAGTTGAGTCCCGATTTACTTCATTCATGGCCCTCATGGCATAATCCTGATGGGAGTAACTACTATCTCCCAAAGCCTTCATATTGGTCCTGAAATTAATCCGACTGTCGCTTAGTTTGGTATACATTGAAATAAATTCATCCTTGCTCGCTTCAGGTTTGCACTGAACAAAAGAAAGAAAAACCAGAAATGAAAATTTAGAAATTACTTTTGGTACAAGCATTCAAAGTGTGTTTTTTGCTTAGGCAAATTTGCATTCTTTTTTTGTATTGTTCTTGTTAGAAGGTTTTCAAATTATTTTCATCCTTATTTATTCAGTAGGTATTCACTAAGTCTTTATGAATCAAAATTTTACAATTGAGGAGTCTTTGGTTACGCTTAAAGACTATTTTGGATATGATAAATTCAGACCGCTTCAGCAGGAAATCATCCAAACTATTTTATCGGGGGAAAATTGTCTTGTTCTCATGCCAACAGGAGGTGGAAAATCGATTTGTTTCCAGATTCCGGCGATTATGTTTCCAGGTGTAACCATCGTAGTTTCACCGTTAATAGCTTTGATGAAAGATCAGGTTGAAAGTCTACGGGCAAATGGTGTACAGGCAGCTTTTCTGAATTCAAGTATAGACTCCGGCACTCAAAATGAAATCTGGCATCAGGCCCATTCAGGAATTTTAAAGCTTTTATACCTTTCGCCGGAGAAGTTGTTTCAGCCAGGAATAATGGATGAAATGAAGCGTTTACATATTTCACTGGTTGCCATTGATGAATCTCACTGCATTTCAAGCTGGGGTCATGATTTCCGTCCGGAATACCGGCATCTTTCTATTTTTAAATCTCAAATTCCAGATGTTCCTTTTGTGGCACTAACTGCCACTGCAGACCGGGTTACCAGAAAAGATATTCTGGTTCAATTGGGAATGCCAAATGCCAAAACCTTTATTTCCAGCTTTGACCGACCGAATCTCAGCCTTCAGGTAAGCCCAGGCCTGGATAGAAAAAAACAAATTCTTCAATTTTTAAAATCTCAATCTAAGAATTCCGGAATTATTTATTGCTTAAGCAGGAAAGGCACAGAGGATCTTGCCATGTCTTTAAATGCAGCTGGTTATAAAGCAGATTTTTATCATGCCGGTTGCGAACCATTGAAAAGGGCAAAGACCCAGGAAGCATTTATTAAAGACGAAGTCCAAATAATGTGCGCCACCATCGCTTTTGGAATGGGGATAGATAAAAGCAATATCCGGTGGGTAATGCACTATAATTTACCCAACAATGTAGAAAGTTATTATCAGGAAATCGGCCGGGCAGGTAGAGATGGATTGCCCTCAAAGACGATATTATTTTACTCTTATGGCGATCTGATTACAAGATTGGATATGATAGAAAAATCGGAAGCGGATGAGGAACAAAAGGAACTTAGGCGGGCTAAGCTTGATAGGATGAAACAGTTTGCCGAAGCACAAATCTGCCGGCGAAGAATTTTATTAAGCTATTTCAATGAGGAAACTATTGAAGATTGTGGCAATTGTGATGTTTGTAAAAATCCCCGGGCCAGCTTTGACGGGACAATTCTTGCCCAAAAAGCACTTTCTGCCATTGCCAGAACCCAGGAAAAGGTCTCAATGACTGCCTTGGTCGATTTGCTTCGCGGACAAAGGACAGCAGTAACAGTCAAATACGGGTATACAGAGTTGAAGACATTTGGCGCTGGAAAAGAACTTAAAACTGAGTTCTGGATGGATTATTTGCTTCAAATGTTGAACTCGGGAATAATGGATATCGCCTATGATGAGGGTCATGTTTTCAAGCTTAACAACTTAAGCTGGAAAGTTTTAAAAGAGGAGTACAAAGTTTTGTTAGCCCAGGCCAGAACATTTGAAAGCCGTATGGCTGAGAAGGCAGAAAACAAACCGGTTAAAGAGCAGGTAAAAGAAAATGCCAATCAGGAACTTTTTGAAGCTTTGAGAAAGTTGCGAAAACAGATTGCTGATGAAGAATCAGTTCCCGCTTATGTGGTGTTTAGCGATGCCACTTTGAATGATATGGTTCTGATTAAACCCATTAATGTTGGCCAAATGAAAACTGTTCAAGGCATTGGTCAGGTAAAACTGGAAAAATACGGAGCCATTTTTTTAAAGGAGATTCAAAATTATTTAAGAAATTTTAAAGTGCCAGGTACAAGGTTGGCAAATGGGGTTACCTATTTGGAGACCCTTGAACTCTACAATAAGGGTTTGGATATTGAAGAAATTGCAATTGCAAGAAATCTGGCTCCTTCAACAATGGTCCAGCATTTGATTAAACTTAAATCAGAGGGAGAGAGCATTGATTTAGAAAAATTTATATCCAAAGCCGCCCGAAAGACAATCCTCGAAATAATTTCAGAACTCAATCTTAAATTGGTTGAAAACATGAAAATACAGGAAATCCTCGAAAGGGTGGGGGAGGCCATTCCATCCTGGCAAATCAGACTCATACTTCACGTCGAGTTTGAGCGAAAGGCCTGAAACAAAAAAGGAGCCTTCAGGGCTCCTTTTTATTGAAATTTTTAATTCGGATTAAAGAACGCTAACGAAACTCTTTCCTTCAGCTTTTTTTGAGAAAGTAACGATTCCCTCAACCAAGGCAAACAGCGTATGATCTTTTCCAAGACCAACACCAGTTCCCGGATGATGTTTCGTACCTCTTTGACGAACCAAAATACTACCTGCTTTTGCAGGCTGTCCACCAAATAATTTTACACCTAATCTCTTGCTATGGGATTCACGACCGTTTTTGGAACTACCTACCCCTTTTTTGTGTGCCATGTTTTTATGCCTTTATTTTTTCAATTGAAACCAATGACAAATGCTGACGATGTCCCGCCATCTTTCTATATCCTTTTCTTCTTTTTTTCTTGAAAACCAAAACTTTGTCGCCTTTTGTGTGACGAACGATTTTGGCTTCAACCGTAGTGCCAGATAAGGTTGGCGCTCCAATTTTTACATTGCCATCTTCTGACAAAAACAACACATTATCCATTGAAAATGAAGTGCCTTCTTCATGCGGTAAACGATCAACAAGGATGGTTTTACCTTCTTCTACTACGATTTGCTTGCCTAATAAATTTACTACTGCGTACATACTAATTCCGAAAAGGACCGCAAAAGTAAGGGAAACAAACTGGTTTGCAAAATTATATTAAACCTTTGTTAGCAATAATTCTTGCAGTAACTCAATAGTAAGCGGGTTTTCTGTCATTTCGGAACCCATAAGTAGTTGGTCAGCAATGGTTTGTTTCTGATTTTGAAGTTGCACAATCTTTTCTTCTACAGTGTTGCTGGTTATAAATTTATATACGGTTACCGGATTTTTTTGCCCAATTCTATGAACCCTATCCATTGCCTGTGACTCAGCTGCTGGATTCCACCAGGGATCGAGCAAAAAAACATAGCTGGCTTCAGTTAAATTTAATCCAACCCCGCCAGCTTTTAAGGAAATGAAAAATACATTTCTATCCTGTTCTGTTTTGAATTGTTCAACTTGTTTTTCCCTGTCTTTGGTTTGGCCGGTCAGAAGACTGAACTTCAGATTTTCTTTCACCATATAGTCTGTGAATATTTCCAGGTGCTTTACGAAGCTGCTGAAAATCAAAACTTTATGTCCTTCTGAAAGAACTTCATTTAATTTTTCTGTCACCAGTTCAAATTTCCCTGATTTTGAATTCTCTCCCAGGCCAATCAATCGTGGGTGGTTGGCCAGCTGACGAAGCTTCGTTAGTGCTTTTAAAATTTTAACATTCCTCGCAGCCGGTGAAATCAATGCAATGTCACTCATTTCTCCTGCAATGGCTTGGTTATAAGCCAGGTATTCCAATTCCTGTTCTTCACTCATCCGGCAGAAAACGGTGGAAATTGTCTTTTCCGGCAATTCTGATAAAACATTTTGCTTCGTTCTTCGGAGGATAAAAGGCTTGACAAGCGATTGCAGGAGATTCAGTTTTTCTGTAAATTTTGTTGGATTATTATCCGCTTTTTGAATTGTCTGAGGTTTTATCTTTTTGGTTAGTAGGCCTGGATTACAAAGTTCTGATAACGCCCACAAATCAACCGGGGAGTTTTGCATTGGGGTTCCTGTCAATAGAAAAACCCTATCACCCTTTAGTTTTTGAATGGCTTTATAAGTTACCGTTCCTGGGTTTTTAAGATTATGTGCTTCATCAACGATTATGGTAGAAAAGTTTTCTTTTTCAAAAATCGAAACATCTCTGGCCAGCGTCTGGAAAGAAACCAAAACCACATTAAAAAATTTTGAAATGCCAGTAAATGTCTTTAAACGACCTGGACCCGCATGAACCAGGATTTTGAAATCTTTGGAAAAGCGTTTTAATTCATGTTGCCAGTTAAAAATGAGTGTACTTGGAAGGATAATGAGGGTGGGCTTTTTCTCGTTTTTCTGAATCAACTGATATTGGAGAAAGGCAGACGCCTGAAAGGTTTTTCCTAGTCCCATGTCATCGGCCAATATTCCCCCCAAATCGCTTTCAGCCAGTGATAGCAGCCATTCCAAACCTTTAATCTGGTATTCTCTAAAAATAAAATTTGGGGAATAGGAGGTGAGATCTTCCTTTTTCTTCTCCTTGTTGTCTGTCAATAAAGTAGTTATGTGTTCCCATTTTTCCGCAAAAAGGGCAGCATTTTCTAATTTTATGGCCTTTACCGTGTTTTTTGAAACAGTTAATTCCTTTGTGCTCGTGGATAAAAGAAACAGTTGATTCAAAAATGTCTGGTCTTCTTCTCCTAAAATCCAATAGCTATCTCCCCTTTTTAACCATCCGTTTTGGACTTCAAAATCTGATCTTAATTCCTGAAGATCAATCGAATTTCCATCCCAATCAATGGAACCCTCGATATGGAAATAATCAATTTTTTCCAGGACCTTGATGTTTAATCGAGGAGCGGTCAGATTAATTTGGCGGAATTCCGGAGAAAAACGAAACTGAAATTCTTCCCCAAATTCAGTCAATCGACCTAAAATAGAATCTCTTAAATGTGGAAATGTAATTTGGTCTATCCCTCTTTGAAAACGTAAGTCCAAGAGTCCTTCAACCTGTATTTGTAGCTTTTTTTCAGCCTTAAGGTCCCTTTTAACTTGTTTGAATTCAGGTATTTCTCCTTCATTAAATGAGAATTTAATTTCAGGATCATTGTGGTTGGCAACCTGTTCTCCATACTTGAATTTGATTTCCACATTGAGTTTTTCAGGAAGCTTTAATTCTGTGGCCTTATTCTCAAAAAGACCCAATTGGCTGCCTTGAAACGTAAAGGAGAAATAAATGTCGACTTTAGAAAGCCCGGTCACTTCAGATTTTACCCTACCAGAAATTTTGGCAACTCCATTTAGAAGGTCATGCAAAATGAATTTGTAGGCATAATCTCCGATGAATTTATTCTGGACTTCAATCCTTCTTTTTTCTAGAAATGGTTTTAGTCTGCTGGGCTTCAGGTTTTTATTAAGATTGATAAGTCGTTGCCCAACCAAAACAGCAGGTGTGATCTCGTCAAGCATTTGAATAGGCAATCCATTCAACTCCTGATTTGAAAATCGTGGCTTAATGAAAAAGCTGTTTTCTTCAAATTCATATTCCAATGAAACTTCGCCTTTGGGATCGAAAACAATGGGAGATGCCGCAGGATTCCCGTCTTTGCCCATTTCATATAAAAACTCATTTCCGGTTAAGCTATTTACAAACAATGATTTGGTCTTAGACAGATTTTGTCTTAGGTGCTCATAAAGAGCCCTGTTTTTTGGGTCCTGAGCAGATGAAATCTTTAAAAGATGTGCCTCCAGCTGATTGGGATGAATGGAAAGTATTTTGGCAATTTGAAGGTTGGAAAGCTTGTCAAGGATTTGAATAAGTTTCCTTTCATAAGAATTCACTTCAGGATAAAAATCCACGATATTGGCTTCGCTTACTTTTTGATAAGTAAGTGAAAAGTGGCCGTTTTCAAGTCGTTGAACTACAAATGGTTCTACAAGAATTCCAAATAAGGGATGGTTGAAAAATGTAAAAACAAGTTGATATTCTTTCTTAGACATCGGCCTGATAATTTGGCAAACTTCAAAGGTAGTTTTTTGTTCCTTTGGTTTTAAATAAAATTATTTGGACTTATAGATTGGGTCCAGGGTAGAATTTTTTAGTGCTGGGTCAAGGGTAAATTCTTTAATTCCATTTATTTGGATTTAGGTGAAACTGAGTTTTGTTCCCTTGTATTTATCTCAATCGTTCGTTCGGTTTTTGAGATTTTTCTAATCAAATGTTTGCTCATTAGGTCAGTACTTTTTTTGCAGATCATTGATTTTGACTATTTTTCTCAACCCAATCCAGGAATTATGTGAATTTCAAAAAATTGGGACATATCAGTTTTTACTTTGTCTTTTGGTAATTTTTATCTTAAGTTGAAGTTTTTAAATTTTCTTTTGCCAGATCTGAAATGGGGATTATTTAGGGCCTGCTGAAAAAGCTTTTATCTACTTATTATCAACTGTTTAAGATTGAAATTTAAGATAAATGTATAAGGCTTTTAAAACAAACCAATCAAAAAGCTTGCATTTAAAAAAGGCGGGGAGGAAGCTTTTCCAGCGAGGGTGGGCC
>JAIXQU010000172.1 GCA_027485575.1 Cytophagaceae bacterium | reverse complement strand
TTGACCAGATTCCAAGCTGTGGAAATCCTGAAAAATGCAAATTCAGATTGTGGTCGTCATTAAAAGACCGAAAGCCTACCCAGGAAGAACGAAGTTTGTCAAAAACCAAAGCATCATTTTCAAACAACTCTGAAGTAATCAACAATTCATTGCTCTCCATATGAATCGGTCCTGCCTTTTCCTTTTTCAAAAGTCCATTCGCCAACAAGGTGGGTTCTAAAATATCGGGTTCTTCAAAGGTTAAAAAATACTTTTTATTGGGCCAACCCGGAAGAGCAAAACCCGGATGGCCTCCAATAGAAAAATACATATTGTTTTTTCCCTTGTTCACAACTTCATAATCGATCCAAACCCAGTTTTTTACCAGATAATAGGACACAAACAAATCAAAATCAAAAGGATAAAACTTTCTGGTTTCATAATCTGAGGCAAAATGGAACCGAATATGATCTTCATAACTTTCTGAAATCTCAAAAACTCTGTCTCTGGCAAATCCATGTTGGGATAAAGGAAACGGTTTTCCATGATACAAATACTGGTTTTCTGCAAGCTTACCGACAATTGGAAAAAGAATGGGGGCAGTTCTTGGCCAGAAATCCGGATCGGCGCTCCACAACCATTCCATTCCATTCTTTTTGGTGACCAAATGTTTCATTTCAGCACCAGATTCAGCCAGTGAAAGTTGCAAAAAATCGTTTTCAATCGTTTTGAGAATCATTCCAATTTCATGTTTTTACATTCGCAATATCTGTCTGATTTCTTTTATACTTTTTAAATTTTCAATTGATATATGCCATGAACAAAATTTTTCTACAATTAATTCATTTTCAGGCTTAATTATTCAAAATCGCAGGTTGATACAATTCTGCTTTTCCTTTGAATTTGATATTTTTTCTTCAGATTTTCATAAATTATCAGGCCAATTCAAATTCTGATATGTCAATTTGAATCATTAAGAAAGCTGACGACCACTGTATAAACTGAACTCTGTTTTTGAAACCGGATTTCATGAAAGTTGGGTTTTGACACAACGAGCCACAAAAATACCATCCAATGCGGCTGACATAATTCCTCCTGCATATCCGGCACCTTCACCACATGGAAAAAGTCCTTCGACCTGGGGATGCATGGCCGTTTCTCTATCTCTTGGAATTTTTACCGGAGAAGAGGTTCTGCTTTCAATGCCAACCAAAACAGCTTCATTGGTCAGATAACCCCGCATCTTTTTTCCAAATTCTATAAAACCTATCCGGAGTGCTTCGGCCATATGATTTGGCAAAATTTCAGCCAATTGAACAGATTCCAGGCCCGGTTGATAAGAGCAATCCGGAAATGAATCTGAAAGCTTTCCTTGCACAAAATCCTCCAGCCTTTGTGCGGGTGCTGCCAGTTTTCCCGGAAAAAAAGAAGCAGCCTTTTTTTCAATCGAAGCCTGAAACTTCATGGCTGCCAAAGGCCCAAATTTTTCGAAAGACTGAAACTCAGGTGAATCGACAGAAACCACCATACCGGAATTTGCAAACCTGGAATTACGCCTGGAGGGCGACATCCCATTGACCACAATTTCTCCTTCTGCCGTCATGGCTGGAACAATAAATCCACCCGGACACATGCAAAATGAAAAAACACCCCGAACGCCTTTTGATGTATTTGCCTGATGAACAAGAGAATAAGAAGCAGGAGGCAGCCATTCACTTCTGATTTTTGCTTTGTATTGAATTTCATCAATCAATGCCTGGGGATGCTCCACCCGAAATCCGAGGGCAAATGGTTTGGCCTCAATCTGGATTTTTTGGCGGTCCAGCATTTCGAAAATATCCCGGGCACTGTGTCCGGTCGCAAGGATAAGTGCTTCGGCCTCAATCAAATCACCGCCAGAAGTTACAATTCCAGTAAGCTTTTGATTTTTGATTTCCAACTTTTCAACCTTGGTATCAAAATGGACCTCACCGCCATGTTTTTTTATGGTTTCCCTTAGTTCTGCAACCAGTGGCGGAAGTTTATTGGTACCAATATGGGGATGGGCTTCTACCAAAATATCCGGATTGGCCCCATGAACCACAAACATTTCCAACACCTGACGGATATCGCCCCGCTTATTTGAGCGGGTATATAATTTTCCATCCGAATAAGTGCCTGCCCCACCCTCTCCAAAACAGTAATTCGAATCAGGATTCACCTTATCGGCTTTATTCAAATCTGCCAAATCTCTTCTCCTGGCTCTTACATCCTTTCCCCGTTCTATAACAATGGGTTTTAGCCCAAGTTGAATCAATTCCAAAGCGGCAAACAGTCCTGCAGGACCAGCGCCTACCACCAAAACCCGCCTTCCGTTGTCTACATTAGGAAGATTTTGCGTTTGATAGGAAATATGTTGCGCTTTTTCTGCTTCAGGACCAATGGCTACTTTCAGGTGAAATTTTTGTTGACGGCCACGTGCGTCCAGACTTTTCCGCAGGACTTCAATCTTTAGTTCTTCTCTGTCTTTTATTTTGGCTTCCGCTAAAATTGCCTGCCGGAACAAATCTTCCCGTCCCATAACTTCTGCAGGAACTGTAAGCTCATGTATCTGAAATCCAGCTGTATTCATTGCTTTTGGAAGGTATTTATCCTTCAATCTCTCATTAAAAAAAGGTAAATTAAATTCAAAAACACCAGAAAGGATAATTGATATCAGGACTCTTGTTTTAAAAACACCACAATTTTGCCGAACTTTGCCTGGCATTCAAACAGATGGCAAGCGCAACCGAAATAAAAGAATGGATTAACGAAATCAGAATTGGGAAGACAATGTCTGACAATTCCATTCTCATTCAAAAAGAGGGACAAAACCAAACCAGGATTACGCTTTTGGAAATTGGTTGTTGTGCACCTACCATCAGAATTCAAAAAAGTCCTCAGGACATCCTCAAATCAGACATAGAAGCCAGAGAAGGACTGATTAACCACAAGCATTAGCATTAATGAAACTTCACAACGCCATCAATAAAAAGGAGCTCAAAGAAAAACTGGAACAAAATCCCGTTCCAAGGCGAACAGTTTCTTTTTACAAATACCATCAACTACCCAATCCGCAGATATTAAGGGATCATTTGTATTTGCTTTTAGAACCAGTAGGTGTTTTGGGTCGGATTTATGTTGCTTCTGAAGGCATCAATGCGCAAGTCTCCGTTCCTTTGGAAAACTGGGAAAAGTTCATTGAAAAAATGAATGAAATCACTTTTTTAGAGGGAAACCGGTTGAATCTGGCAGTGGAAGACAATCCAAAATCCTTTGTTGTCCTCAAAGTAAAGCTTAGAAATAAAATAGTAGCAGATGGCTTGGATGACAAAACATTTAACCCATCAGATACAGGCATCCACCTCAAAGCCAAGGAGTTCAATGAACTGGCTTCGAGAACCGATACAGTAATTGTGGATATGCGAAATCACTACGAGAGTGAAGTTGGACATTTTGAAGGTGCAATTTTGCCAGATGTAGACACCTTTCGGGATTCTCTGCCGATAGTAGAAGAAATTTTAAGGCCCCATGAAGACAAGCATATCATCATGTATTGTACCGGTGGTATCCGTTGCGAAAAAGCATCTGCATGGTTTAAGCACAAGGGCTTCAAAAATGTCTATCAGTTGGAAGGAGGAATCATAAAATATGCCAATGATGCCCATGAACAAGGTTTGGAAAATAAATTTCACGGTAAAAATTTCGTATTTGATGAGCGGCTAGGCGAAAGGATCAGTGATGAAATCATCAGCCATTGCCACCAATGCGGAAAACTGGCTGACACCCATACCAATTGCCGGAACGAGGCATGCCATTTACTATTCATTCAATGTGCGGATTGTGCAGGAAAATTTGAGGGTTGTTGCTGTGAAGAATGCCAGAAAACAGCCGCTTTACCAGAAGAAGAACAAAAACTACTTCGGGCCGGAAAAGACCCTGGAAGAAAAGTTTTTAGAAAAGGAAGAATTGAAGGAAAGATAAAACCAGTTTTTGAAAATGAAATTTGAATCTGAAAAAGGTGGCCTATTTAGATTGGTTTATCTCGCTATGGTTATTTTGATGCTTTCCATTTTTACAATTAAAATAACAAATGATCGAAATGGTTTTACAGCTTACAACCTCATTATTCTTGCGCCAGCCTTGCTTTTAGCATGGGTTTGGTTTGGCACTTCCTATACCATTGATAATGAATATATTCGCTACAGAAGTGGATTCATATTCGGTAAAATTTCTATTTCGGAGATAAGGAAAATAGAAATGAACAAAACGCTTTGGGTGGGACTTAAACCTGCTTTGGCCAAAAATGGCCTCATCATCCAATATGGAAAATATGATGAGATTTACTTTTCTCCGGTGGATAAAGAAAAATTTGTCGGACTATTGCAGGAAATTAATCCTTCGATAATAGTGAAGGATGCCAACATAAATTCATAAGATAACCATCTCAGCATCTGCATGATACTCTCTGGTAAAGAAATAGAAAACAGACTTGGTAAAGACATCATCATTGAACCTTTTGACCCAAAACTGGTAAATCCGAACAGCTACAACCTAAGACTACACCAGGAACTCATGGTGTATGAAAAAAATGAGCTGGACATGAAAACGCCAAATGCGGTGCAATCCCTAACAATTCCTGAAGAAGGATTGCTCTTGGAAACCAATAAATTATACCTTGGCCGAACGATTGAATATACCAAAACTGACAATTATGTGCCGATGCTGGAAGGCCGGTCTTCTATCGGACGTTTGGGACTTTTTATCCATGTGACTGCTGGTTTTGGCGATGTTGGTTTTGCCGGTTTCTGGACCCTTGAAATATTCTGTGTACAGCCCATCCGGATTTATGCCGGGGTTGAAATTTGCCAGATTTATTATCATGCCATAGAAGGTGATTACGAGCAATATCAAAGTGGTAAATACCAGAATAACACCGGTATTCAGCCAAGTCTGTTGTACCAGGACTTTGAAAAAAAATAAGTCTGACAAGGACCATTTGGAAGGTAATTCGATCCTAAAAATGAAGGTTGATTTTTTCTTTGGCAGGCATAATGGATTTTAAAGCCTAATTTTAGGGTCTTCAAGCAAGGTAAATGATCGAAAAAATTCTAGGGAATCTAAAAATAGAAACCCTAAACCACATGCAATTGGCCACTTTGGAGGCCAGCAAAACTTCAAATGACATTTTACTCCTCTCCCCTAAAAAAAAAAAAAAAACCTTGGGCTTTTTATTGCCAATGGTTCAAAGACTGGACCCGGAAAACAAAAATGTTCAGGCTTTAATTTTGGTTCCATCAAGGGAACTGGCCTTACAAATTGAGCAGGTTTTTAAGCAAATGGGGACAGGATTTAAAATCAATTGCTGCTATGGGGGGCATTCCACCAGAGAAGAAAAAAAGAACCTGAGCCATCCTCCGGCCGTTTTGGTTGGAACACCAGGAAGAATTGCCTATCACCTTCGAAATCAAACATTTGCAACTTCCGGCATCGAAACCCTTGTGCTTGATGAGTTTGATAAATCACTCGAATTTGGTTTTCAGGAAGATATGTCCTACATCATTTTCCAATTGAAAAAATTGAGGAAACGGATTTTAACTTCGGCAACCAATCTGGAAGTAATCCCGGATTTCACAGGAGTAGATGAACCCGCCGTATTGAATTTTCTCCATGAAAAAGCCCCCACAAAAGCCAGTCTTAAATTGAAATATCTTCAGGCACCAGACAACGATAAGTTGCAAATGCTTTTGGAATTGGTCTGCAAACTGGACAATAAACCCACGCTGGTTTTTTGCAATCACCGGGATGCGGTAGAAAGAATCAGCATGTTGCTGGCCGAACATAGCCTTGCCCACGGAATTTTCCATGGCGGAATGGACCAGGAGGATAGGGAGCGTGCTTTAATAAAATTCAGAAATGGAAGTTATCGGATGCTTATCACAACTGACCTTGCATCCAGAGGCTTGGATATTCCTGAAATAGAGGCAGTTATCCACTATCAACTACCTTCTTCGGAAGATGTTTTTACCCATCGGAATGGAAGAACTGCAAGAATGAATGCCAGTGGAACAGCATTTTTGATGCTGGCTATCGAGGACCATCTGCCGGAGTTTTTAACAGAAAAACCAGAAGAAGAAACCTTGCCCGAACATTTTGTTTTACCAACCGAAGCTCCCTGGAAGACACTATACATTGGCGCCGGTAAAAAAGAAAAAATAAATAAAATGGACATTGTGGGGACCTTGCTACAAAAAGGAAAGCTCCTCAAAGAAGAGCTTGGCTTGGTTGAAGTTTTGGACCATTTTTCTTATGCCGCAGTAAAAAGCGACAAAGTAGATACGGTTTTGGATCTTTTAAGACACGAAAAAATCAAAAACAAAAAGGTAAAAATTGACCTTTCCAGGTAAAGCCAGTTTCAATGTCGTTAAGTTAAGGCCTTGCACCCTTCTTCCTTTGGCGAAGGGAAGGGATGAGATTCACATAAAAATCTTAACTTAACGGTATTGAAGCCAGTTTGGCCATTAATGAGATGTTTCCTATTGTAGATTACCAGCTATTTTCAGAAACCTTTACAGGTTAAAAACAATGGGTTGCACAATTTTTACTTTGACTTCCCTGCCTCCTTGTTTGCCCGGAATCCAGTTGGGCATCATTTTTACTACCCGGAGCGCTTCTTCATCGAGTCCATAGCCAAGCCCTTTCATCAAAGTTACTTCGGTTATACTGCCATCTTTGTTCACCACAAAGGAGATATAAACCTTTCCGGAAATCTCTTTTAAAATGGCTTTCTGTGTATATTTCAGGTGTTTAACAAAAAAATATTGCACATCTCCATCTGGAAATCTCGGCATTTCTTCCACCACGAGATGCGCTTCCTCTTCTTCAGGCTCCCCTCCCATTATTTCACCTGTACCTGCCGAACCATCGATAACCAGTTCATTCGGATCTGCATCGGGGCTTCCTTCCACAGTTTGAGATGCGGACACTACAGCCTTTAGTTCTTCCTGCTTTGGTGGGTCTTCTTCTATTATTTCTTCATCGGGAGCAACTTCCGGTGGCACAAACCGAACCGTTGAAATTTTAGGTGGTTGTGGCTGAGCTGGTAAAGCCGGAGGAGGCGGTGTCTTTGGGTCAATTGGAGGAGGTTCAATCATTTTGGGATCTATGGTTACCAGTTTCTCTTCCACAGAAACGGGTTGATGCAACCAGGTTTCCACACCAATGGCCAACAAAACGATTGCAGAAAAACCTGAAATGGCTGTAATACTAGCCTTAATAACAATTCCAGGATACAACCTCCGTAAAAGATAAGCGCCAAAACTTTGGTTTCGACCGTCAAAAATAAGGTCGGTCAGATCTTTCAATCTTTCAGAACTTTCATTCATAAATGGTTAGGGCAAATGAAAGCTTGAAATAGATCGAAATTTTTATTTTCTCAAAACCGTTACCCTGAAAATCTTTTCGTCTTTTACCTCATAAATCAATACCAGCTCGAGGATATCATCTGAGCCCTTTCGTCCGGTAATACTTTCATGATCAATGACTTTGTTATCAAAAACAATTCTTTTAAGGATTTTGGAATGCAATTTCGGAGATTGATCAAAAAGATTCTGATAGACCTTTCTGCATTGTTCCAGACCTTCAATGGTGGCGCTATCCGATTGAAAATTGTAAAATTTTATTTCCGGACTGAACGATTTCATAAAACCTTCAATGTCTCTGTTGTTATAAAAGTCAAGGTTGGTTTGCACCACTTGTTCCGGAGTTAATTTTTGTGCCATCGTTTGAAAAGAGGTTAGAAAGGCGAATGCCATTGAAAAACGGATAAGGAGAATGGATAGGGTCTTCATTTATTTTCAATTACTTTTCAAAGCCCCGGCCAACATCATCATCAACCTGCGCCAGCCAACTTTTTCTTCTGATTTACCAAGCCGCACGATAATGACTTCTGATGCTGGATTTACATACACAAATTGCCCCAATATGCCTTCTGCATGGTAGTCGCCATTGGGAGAATCTATCCACCATTGATACTGGTACCATTCTTTTCCGCCAAGGCTTAAATCAGGTTTTGTGCTCATCTTCACCCAATTTTCGGGAACCACCTGTTTGCCATTCCAATTTCCGTTTTTCAGATACAATCGTCCAAATTTGGCGTAATCGTGTGCGGTGGTGTTGAGGCAGCAGAAGGTTTTTTCCATGCCGTTTTCTTTTTTGTCTATGCTCCAGCTGGCGTTGAGTTCCATGCCAATGGGTGTCCATATTTTTTCCTGGAGATATTGCGTAACGGTTTTTCCTTTTAAAACTCTATCCAGAATAACACCAAGGATTTGTGTGTTTCCGCTGTGGTATTTCCATTCCACGCCCGGGGCTTTTTCCGGCTTCATTTTGGAAACATATTTCCTCAGATTGCGGCCATAGTAGAATTTGGCTGCGTCTCCAAAAGGATTGAAATAGCTTTCGTTGAACCGGATGCCGGAGGTCATTTGCAGCAAATGTTTGATGGTAACTGCATCCAGGTTTCTGTCTTTCAGCTCCGGAAGGTATTTGACAATGGGATCATTTTCAGAACCTATCAACCCATCTGCAATGGCACATCCAATTAAAGCTGAGGTAAAAGATTTTGCCACAGAAAAAGAGGGCACTATGGATTCCTTTTTATAACCTGAATAATAATGTTCAAATAAAATGGAATCCCGCCGGATCATTAAAAAGGCTACTGTTTTGGTTTTTTCCAGGTATTTGGAAAGTTTGGTTCCCGGGTCTGAATCTGTAAACCTTAAAGTCGGGTCAATCGGGTCTTCAGAAATGTGAAATTTAAATGGTTCTGTTGATGCTTTTAACGCTCTGGATGGGAATTTTTTATGGTCTTTGATGTCTGCAAAATTGTACACGGCAAATCGCCAAACGGTGCAACTTGAAAAGACGGTGAGCAAAAGGAATGGAAGAAATCGAATCATTTTATTGTTAAAAATGGATAAAACAAAGTTTTTGGTTAAAGACAAGGAAGTTCCGGAACAAGCTGCTTTAAATTTATCACCCTAAATTTTCATCATTTTGTTGACTCATTTTCTGATTTTATATATATTTTAATTTGAATTTACAATTTGCCTTAGTCATTTCTCCACTGGAGAAACTGGAATGAGGTCCAACTAAGAATAGAAATTGTAAATTCTTTTTGAACTTTATTTTTAAAAAACAAAGGTTTCTTAAAAACCGGATTACACCCAAATAAAAATTCAATCTGGTTGAGGCATAAAGGAAATATTTACAAACGGCAACATAGGTCCACTTCCTTTGGGTTTGATGGTTTTTTTTCCTTACATATCATTTGAAGCAGAGAAAAAGAACAATGTCGAAACCAAGTTTCGAAAACACACTGACGAAGAGGAACTCTTCGCCAAGCTGGGAAACCCTTCGCCAAACTGGGAAGAGAAAAGAACAGATTCGAAACTAAGTTTCGATAACACACTGACTAAGAGAAACTCTTCGCCAAACTGGGAAGGGAAAATCTTCGCCAAACTGGAGATGATACAAAAAATATCAACCTAGATTAGCCCCATCGGGGTAAAATATTTAGTAGAATTCGTAATCAACCACGGATTCAAGTCCCAGCGGGACGAAATATTTTTTCATGTTAGAATTAGCAAAATCTTAGGTAGACGGCTATGCAATCTTCCCAAATCAAAACCAACTTTGTGTTACATGCTTGACCTTAAATTTATGTACCGATGGAAAGCTTAAATCTTTGCCAAATAAAGACTGAGAAAAAAAACAGATTCGAAACCAAGTTTCGAAAACACATTGACGAAGAGAAACTCTTCGCCAAACTGGGATTAATTTTCACCTGCTTCAAACTAAAATGAATGAACCTATTTCAGATGGTTTTCTACCTTTCCCTGAACCAAATTGAAATAGGCCTGCGCAATGTCTGAAGGTTTGATTTGGTTCATTTCGTATCTGCCTTTGAAATTGAATGGAATGGTTTTGGCTGGATAGAAAGCACTAACATTTTTAAATTCAGTGGGATATGGAAAAAACCTTCCAAACTTATTTCCATTTGCCAAAGCGAATACAGAAACACCCATACTTGCGGCCATGTGTGCTGCAGATGTGTCATTGGAAATCAAAAAATCCGACATTCTGATTAAATCCATCAATTCAATCAGTGTGGTTTTGCCACAGTAATTGAGCAAAGAACCTTCATTTTGGGTACCACCCAATTTGATTATTTCATTGGCGAAAACCGAGTCTCCTTCCGACCCTGCAATCACAATCGGGATATCAGATTTTTCCCGGATTTGTTTGATGAATTGCGCAAAGTGATGAGGTGGCCAGCGTTTGCTCCCTGCTGAAGCACCGGGAAAAAGAACAATGTAGTTTGGGAATGGCTTTTGAAGATCTGACTTTGATTTACCTGAGGGTGGCTTTTCAAAACTTTCTCTGGCCGAATCTGAATCTGCAATCATTAAGCCACATACTTCCGAATTAAACGCCCATTCGTGCACGGCTTTGTCTTTGGGTGAAAGGACTGTGTAGTTCAGTCTCTGTAGAACTTGCTGTTCCAAACCAGTTGGATAAGAACTGAAATCGTTTCCTGACGTAATTTTCCGGATACCGGGAAATGCCAGGGAAATGGTATCTTCAAGAAAAAAATGCCTTGTTCTGGCAGGAATCCAGATACAGGATGGCGATAAACCTCTGATATTTAGTAAGAATGAATTTCTATAATCAAAGTCAATAAACCAGGATTTTTTATCAAGCCAAATCCATTGATCAACATTGCGTTCATCCATATTCATGGCCAGATCTTTCCAAACTCCATTTCCGATAACGGTTATTTTCCAATCGGAAAACCGATTGCTATTCCGTATTGCCTCAAATGCAGGTCGAAAAAGAATGTAGTCTCCTATGTCATCGGTGCGGACAATCAGAAGATGTTTTGGTAGTGGTTCAGAAAATGTAAATTCGGGTAAACCGTTTATCCAGCCCTTAA
>JAIXQU010000182.1 GCA_027485575.1 Cytophagaceae bacterium | reverse complement strand
TAACACAAAGACTATGATTCAACAAATTGAAAGCCAAATATTTATAAATATTTTTATTGATTTAAAGCAGTTCTAAAAACTTCCCTTTTTGACACCTTTCTTATCTCGAACTCACGTTATATTTACATTTTAATAAACTTAAAATAATTGCGATAAGTGTAGAGAGACAACTTTTCTCATAAATAAAAGTTTGCTTATAAACCGTGTTACCTCTCAATATCTATATTATTGCGCTTAAGATTCTTAAGAATTTGATCCGACTTACAGGCAAGTGTAATGCCAGGAAATTGGGGCTTTCCCGCAATCAGGATTCCTACAACCTGGTTTGTTTTCTCAATGACCAAGGGTCCACCGCTATTTCCGGGAAAAGCAGTTACATTAAGTTGAAATAAATCGAGGCTACTCACTGTTTCATTGCTAATGATTCCGCCAGTAACCGTACAATTCGGCATATCGCTTCCAACGCCACTTCCACCAGGATATCCTATGACATTTACATTTTGCATTGTTGGTGCTGACGATGATGGACTAAGGATAAATCGGGTAACGTCTGACGATGGTGCATCAGAAGGACTCATTTCCAAAACAGCAAAATCTGTTTCGAGTGCGGATAAATTAGACTGAGAAAGGCTGCAGTTGGCAGGCATACTTGCCGGTAAAAATATAATTTTGGACCTTCTGGAATTACCACCTTCCATATCGAGATTCTGAAATATCAGATCCACATACTCGCCTTTTCTCATGCCGCATAGAACATGTGCTGCAGTAAGTAAGCGAGTCTTTCCAGTAAGGAAGGCAGTTCCTGTCCCACTTTGGGTTACAACCAATGCTACTGGCTTAGTAAGAAAACTACCGCTTGAAGCTTTGGTTTTCAGCAAATTTAATTCAAAAGGAAGGTAGGCTAAAAAAGGAAGGAAAAGTGCCAGATAAAAAAAGAGGTTCAAGCGCTTCCTGGCTTGATTCCATTGCATTCGATATTCCTGCTTGGCTACAGGACCCAGATACCTGTTACTCATTCGCCTTTTAATTCAAGAGATTGAAGGAAATACTCTTCTGTCACATATGGAACTCTGCACTGAAAGAAATCCGGATCATTGTTTTTCTTGTTCCGCTCCAGCTCAGCCTTTATCAATGTTCGAATCGAGTTCATATAGGAAATGTGGCTCAGGGGATGAAAATGCCTTGTATTATCACCCATAAACCCATATTCCTGGTAAATAATGATAGCGTTTTTCAGGCTCGGCAACTCGCATGCATTGTCCATATTTGGAGCAATCTGGTAATGGGGAAGGAATAGCTTCAGATCGTTGATGTTTGCATAGGAATAAATCAATTTTGCTCCGTCTTCCTCAAAAAATATTTGCCTGCCCGCCCCTAATTTCACCATTGCAGGGACTTGAGATTTAATGATGTGTTTGTCTTTTCGAAAAAAGTTCAAAATTCTTTCATTCTCAGTTCGGGTTGGCTCAAGCTTTTCAATGATCCGGAGGACATTTTGATCCCCAATGAGGCCCATTTTTTCGATTTGGCTGATGCCTTGAAAGACACAGTCTTCGAATAAATCTGGTGTGCTTTCGAAGTATGGCCAAAGGGATTTGCCGCCACTAATAGTTTTATATTCGATTTTCCTGCCACTTGCAGAAGGTCTTGAATATTCAGCCTTGAGAACCCGGAGTTCTTCATCCAGATTACCACGAAGGTAAACGCGATAGATATTTAAAGAATCATTTGAGAGGTCATTAATAATCTCTGCTCTTCTCTGGGAAAAGCATTTTTTATGATTCTGATCCTCCCCATCTAGTACATTTTGAATTTGCCTCCTGATTTCTCCTATTTGTTTTAAACTGGGAAGGCGGGTACCACTGGAAGTTGATTTCAGAACCAGCTCCGGATTAAGTAAATGCTCTTTAATCAAATCAAGCCTTTCAATGAGGCAATGAAGCTTACACAAAAACAGGATATGGCTAAGACCATCTTCAAGATAAGCTCTGTACTGGCCGAGTGATTGATATAAGATAGTACTGTCAAAAAGATTGTTGCATTTTCGTTGAATCAAAGTGTCCCATTTTTGCTCATCTCCAGTGACACCAAATTCACGAGACCAGAAAATCTTTAGCTTGTCGATGTGCCGGACAATTTCTTCTAACTGAAACTGATTGAAAATAAGATTCTGTTTTTCATCCAATACGGCACTGATTCGCTGATAAATACCTTCAATAATTCGGTCCTGAGCCGACCCAATATTGCTTTTAATGACCTGAAAATAATTGTTCGTATTGGTTGTAGAAAACTGGTCAAACACAAACCGAAGGTCGCTTGGTTTTCCATGTGATTTACGGAGGATACTGTTTACATCGGATGCAATAGATTGGGAGATTATAACGCCAGATGGCCCTGGGACCGAATCAAGTGAGTCCAATGCGGACATCAGAATTTTTTCAAATTCCTTACGCTCTTCTCTTTCAATTTCATCTTTTTTGGATACTGGAGGAAGGCGGTTGCCATTGCGGTCAATGAATTCATTTTGGCTTATCCAAAGGTTAAGAATTTCCCTTGTGATATCCAGTGCCATAATTTCCGTAATCCTGGATTTTGGATATTCAATCATGGCACTACCTGCAGTGATATACTTGTCAATCCGGTTGTTAGAAGTGGAATCGACTCTCCGCCTGCTTAATAAATTCTGAAAGCCGGATATTCCGGGTATTTCAGAATCCAAAATGAACTGAAATAGCTGTACTCCAACAACTCTAATCAATTCATTAATATTTCTCAGCGATGCCCGGGCACCGTCGAAATCAGGCGTTAAAATAGAGACATACTGAAATGGGGGTGACTCTGATTCAAAGTCTGTTCCATCAGGCCATACAATCTTATATTTATTGTTCAGATCGGAGTAATAGTTTATGCCTAGCAAAGCAGAATAGGCATTAAAGAACAGGACATTATTTACTCCTTTCTGACCCTCTGGGGGAAGAAGAAAAATCCCTTTTATGTTGGAGCACCTGGTTACTTCCCTTACCAGGTAGGCCATGTCTATACAAAGGCCAGAACCTGTACCTCCCGAAAGAGAACCGATAATGTAAATCTGTGTGTCTTCTTGTCCCCTGATTTTATGATATGCATCCTTAATTACAGACTTCACCATGTTGTAGTTTCCATGGCCCCAAAAAGATAGTCGACCGTAAGCGGGCAAGCCACCTGCACCTTCTTCATTATTCAGAACCACATTAACAGGTGGTACCCATTTAGAATTTACATGACTATTGGATTTTAAATCCCGGATGCTCGCCTCATGATTCTTTAGACTAAGGGGATGATCTGAAATAGATGTCTTTCCTGAGGATGTGTGCCGGGGCTTTCTGCTGACATCCGTCTCAAAGAATAGAAATTTGGTATTCTCTGGGCAATTCTGACCAGTAAATTCGTAGTGATTCTGTTGGATTTCCTCCAGAACCTGAAGACCGGTAGTGCCAATTCCTATGAATAAATTAGATGCCATTTTTTATCGGATAATTTTTTTTAAGCGATCCTGAATAAGCCAATATGCGAGAATGCAAAGAAGAAATGCTGCAAGGTTAGGGAATAACAAAAGGTAACAATTATCCCTGGACCAGGGAAATTCTGACCATCGAAGAATACTAAGGCTGGTATTCCGAATGACAAAAAAGAAATGGATTGACAACAGGCTCATCAGGAGCAACACTGCTTTACATAGTTGCATATGAAACCAAATTGCAAATGGCATTTTTTCGTCCCTGCGCAATTGTAGCAGGATAAAGGCCAATCCGTGAAAAATGGCATACGGCAAAGCGAGATAGACCACGACTAAGCGTAAAAAAAAGTCAGCAGGATTGGTATATTGAATACCCAGAAAAAAATCTAAAAATGACTCAAGCATAATTTGTTCGATTAAAATATTGCTGGTCTAAACAGCAGGCCAAGAATAATAGTGAGAAAGAAAATGAAGCCTAACATCTTTAGAAAAGTGGTATCAATGAAAGCCTCATGAAAAAAATTCTCAAAAGCTTTCTGAAAACTCTCTGTGCTGCTTCCATCCAAAATCGGAAACTGTCGGCAATCATCAAAAAAGAACTCATTGGGTGCCCCACCGAGATTAATGATCGCAATGTCATTTTTATAAAAGGATGGGTCAAATTTGTCGATAATGCACTTTCCTATTTTCCGGCGACTAATTTCATAAAAGCTATCCATACCGTCTGAAATAATGATCATTTTGTGCTTAACGAAATCCTGACTTTTGGCTTCTTGTCTGGAATAAAGATAGTTCTGCCAGATCGATTCAATCAGGGGTGTACCATAGGAGGATGGCTGCATATTTCCCCGGATGTAAGACCTGAAGCTGACAGACCCTTCAAAGGTGTTGGTAATGGTATTCAGCTTGGCCGGATTTTGAATGGCCGAAATTGAATCGTAGAATTTACCAATGTCTTCATTTTTATCAATTTTCTCCTCCGTTTTTGACATACCGGAAAATGGGAAATGAGTCAGTACAAATGTGGCCTTATTTTTTTCGAGCTCAGGGTCTGTCTCTCCGGAAAACAGAGACGCCGGATTATCGACTGCTGCATTTACCGAACTGATTTGTTCCTGTAATTGTGCAGCCATAGAAGGACTGTTGTCCATGACCACGGAGAACAGGTATTTTTTTCTCGGTTGAATCAGGATAAGCAGGAATGGCAAGGCACAGATTAAGAGCATCCACTTCATCCTTTTATATTCAGACACAACCTTGAGTCTGGATTCCAGTTTTTGCATTTCGCTCAAATATTCCCCAATTAACCTATGTCTTTCGGCCCTGAGAATCCGTTGGCCTTGGGTAAAAATTAAAGTCAGAAAAACCAGCCCACCAAGAAATGCCGCTAAAAGCATTGGAAATTGGAGCGGGTACTCGTGAAAAAACTCTGTAAAGCGAATTAAAATAATATTCAATAAACCAAGTAGAAACAGAGACAATACACCGCCCAGAAATAGTGATTTCTCAATTCTGAGCCCAACTGGCGTTGTTTTTGCGAACAGCAGATAAACACCACCGGCACTGACGGCAAACCAAAGAATGAAGAAAGCTGGAACCAGCAATAAAAACACAGGCTGCTCCAGGCTGTTTCTGAAATAGGAGGTCAGCGCATTTCCAAATCCTGAAAGGATATTAGTCTCGTTCATAAATAAGGTCGCCGGGTGTGTTTTTTAGAAATTGCCTGAGGCCAAGATAGGTAAAAAGGTAGGTAAACCCAGCTGCCATTAAAAATGCAACCAGGCTAGCATAGGTAAACAAATTAAAATAAGCATGCCCCTTTTCCAGATTTACCTGAAGCAAACCGAGTAGAAGACGGACCAAACCAAATTGTCCCAGAATCCAAGCAACCATGAATCCTGCCAAAGATGCTAACACAACAAACCCAAGCATAATAGAAGAATAAATCCAAAGTAACTTTCGGTTGCTGAGGCCAAAGGCCTTGAAGGTACCTATGTTTTTACGGATTTTCTCCAAATGCCCGGCAATGAGGTTGCGTACAAACAGCGCAATGCAAACAATGCTGAAGGCAATCAAAAAATATGAAATCACATAAGTACTCTTCGAAACAAAGTTGAAATTCTCCTTGGCGTCTATTTGCGTGAGGTCTATTTTGAGCTTATGTCTGTCGAGCATGTAGGCTTGGAAAGGTTTGATGCTGTCCAGCCCTGAAAAATAAACAGAGAGAAAGTGGGGCTGAACTGGATTATCTTGAGGATGATAATTCCCTTTAAAATCGTAGACAAGCTGAATTCCGGGAATTTTAGACTCTTTTGAAATTTTATTGGCAATAGAAAGGTACTCTAGAAAACCCAACTTCGAATACAAAGTGGTGGTGTATCGGTTGCCAGTCTCATGACTTTCCTCCTCAGGCTCAGTTAAATTTCCTCCAAATTTTACTCCACTTTTAGTAAGGCTTTGTTGAACCAATATTTCAAATGCCTTTTGATTGGAATTACCTGGCAGGTAAAATGTTAGGGTAGATAGATAGTCATTTTTTGTTGTATCGGTGATATCAAATACTGGATTTCCATAATAGTAGTCCCAGAAAATGGGTGAAACCGAAAAAGAAGCGGTATTGGGAAGATCCTTTACTATACCTGCTACCGGGATGGGTATAGCTTCATATTTGCCTGTTGCACACTGCCGGGACCAGTTCAGGGATGAAGGAAACTCGTCCTCTGAATATCCTAATTTCCTGAGTGTTTCACGTGTGACCAGAAGCCCTAATTCATCCTGAGCAATCTGCTTTTTTCCTTTTTGAAGAAACTCGTCTGAGAGGACCCGATTCATGACCGGACTACCCGGATCAATGGTTCGTCCTTCAAACAACTCATCTTTTTGATTTTTGCCTCTGAAATATAAATACGGTGTGTATCCGGTTTTGACCTCCTCAAACAGAAATCTTTTTGATTTTTTTTCATCAAGGTCCTGCATTACATCTTTCATTTCAGGTCCTGTACTTGGCCATTTCACTACCAGCCAGTTGATGAAGGGATCGTTCATTTTACCCGATAAATACTCCAGGCAACCGCTTGAAAAGCCAATGACAAAATAGGTGAGGAAGAGAATGCCAAATAAGTACAGAATGTTTTTGAAACTCTTTCCAGCCAGAGTCTGGCTTTCCCTGAAAGCAAAAAGACGAAAAAAGGGGGATTGGTAAAAACGCATATTCCTTAGTTTAGATTGTTATCCTTGTTAAGGAGTTTAACAAGATATTCCTGAAATTCGGAGGCATTTAACTTTTGGCCACCAACATCCCAGTGCTGACCATTATTGAAGTAGACACTCTCGCCATCAATCAAACCTGAGATAGAATCCGACTCCTCTGCCCCACCACCGGTCTTTTTTATTTTGCGAATATGGATCAGGATGTCGGCAAATTTCGCAGAGAGTTCCAGATCGTGTGAAACCACAATGGCTGATTTTTGCTCTTCAAGTATGTGGTTTTTCAAAACTTCAAACAAGCGTACAGAATTGAAACGGTCGAGATTTCCAGTTGGCTCATCACAAAACAATACTGAGAACTCCGATACCATTGCTCTTGCAAATGATAGTCGCTGGCGCTGCCCACCAGACAGGTGGTAAATCATTTTTGATTCGTCCAGGTCTTCCTTGAAAATTGCTTTAATTATATTTTTTGCCTTATCCCGGGCCTGCCCCAATGTGCGACCGCGAAGCAATGCTGGTAAATAAATATTCTCCCAGGCCGAAAAATTCTTCATCAGGTTCGTATCCTGAAATATAAAGCTGAACTCTCTGCTCCGGAAATTAGATATGGCCTCATCATCCTTCCTTTCCCAAAGACTGCGCAGAGCCCTTGGATTTTTTTGTTTGGGTGATTGATACTCAAAAACCAGATTGGTATTATCGGCAAGTGTATTGTTCATCATGCCTAAAGTTTCAAGTATGGTCGACTTGCCAACACCTGAAACCCCAACAATGAAAACCACCTTGCCTGCAGGAATATCCAGTTTGGGAATCTCCAATACGGTGTTCCCTGCCTCCGAATACCGGCAGCTTAAGTCTCGAATTTTAAAGAGTGGATTTGTCATAACTAAGGTATATCCTCGAGTGGTATCCAGAAAAAGTCCTGATCGTTGGCCTTGAATGAGTATTGATAAGTAGAACCACTGCTTATTTTTTGCAACTCTTTCAATTTGTCATCAATGGCGTCCATGTATTCTGCAAACTGCCTGGCTGAAACCACATTCGGATCAATAATTCCTTTAAGTGGAATATTCTTCAATGCAGAACTTTTGAATGGAATGCCCATGAGAATCTGGTAAATCTCGTCCATTGTTTTGGACAATATTTCGTCTGCACTCAAAGCACCTAGCTGTCCCTGAATCAAACCAATCATGGCTTCTCTAAAGTTATTTCGGCGTTCAGCGTCAGATGAAGACGGTATATGAATTTTTTCGAGTGTGTTTACGATTCTGTTGAGCTCGCTTCGGGCGAGAAAAACAACAGGCAAAAACAACGCACTGTCACAGCCCCCGGCTTTCGTGGAGATTATTCCTTCAATTTTAAGCTGAGTCCCAAATTTTATAAGTCGGTCTATATCCTTATCCGATAAACCTGATTTTCTTAGAATAAACTTCACGTTGGGGGTAAACCCAGATCCGGCTATGTTGGTACTGCTCTCCAGAATGTTTTTTACCTGAACGACTCTTTTATCAAACTCAATGATTTTTTGTTCGATTTCCTTTTCAAGGGTTCTGATTGGCATGCTGGAACCTTTGGTCGGAAAAATAAAGCTGCCTACCATGTAGGGGATGTCGACTAATTCCCCTTCCAGTTTGTCCAGTTCATGTTTATTGTTTCCGTCTGATTTGAATATGCAAAGCTTTGGATTACCGCCATAGGCTTTGGCAATTTCCTGGGCGGCCCCTTTGATGATGGTCTGTGTCTGGTCAATAAAGTCATCAAATGCCCTGTCATACCCGTTATTAACCTGAAAGGCAACGAGGTTACTTTCATACTCTGCAATTTCCTTTATCAGAGAGGCCTCAGTAATGCCTTTTTTGTCTTGTAAATGGTTTCCTGCATCGCCGATTAGAAAGATAAAATTACTTTGACCCTTTTTCATGCCACAGTCCTTTAAGCCTTTTTCAATCCCCTGAAACATGGCTTCGTGATAGTCCTTGTCGCCACTTAGTTTAACCTGATTGAGAAAACTGGTTACCTCAGAGTAATCCGCTGTTAACCTTTTCACTTCAGCAACTTTTCCACCATCCGGATAGTCCCTGTAAACCACAGCACCGAACTTGAATGCATTTCCGTTTCCTGAATTTCGAAGCTTTTGAATGGAAGAGCTGAGTGCATTGGCAACCGGTTGGTAAAAACTGCCCATACTCTGAGTGCCATCAATCACGAAAATGATGTTGACATTCGACATCTTGTCATTCATGTCCGCAATTTTACGCTTGATGCGTGCGATGTCTGCTTCAGACTTTTCACCTTCGGTTACGGCACCTATGGTTCCAACTTTAAAGGTATTGGCATCCATTTGCTCAATGACCGGATTGCGCATTATGTAGCCATCCTGTCTTGACTGAGTGAAAGGACTTTTCTTTACTACCCTTCTGAGATCACTTATTCTACCGGAACCAGCAAACTGGTGCGCAACATCGCTTGCTTCGTTATCAAAAATTACCGGATCTATTCCTTTTCCTTTAAATTCCTGTACAGCTGCTGGTTTCCAATTGGGCTCGAGACAATTTCGCTGATTCCAGAAAGTTACCGATGAGTTAGAAACCCATCCAAGCACATTTGCTTTATCCTGGTCACTTTGGGTTAAACGGTCTGACCTGCCCAATAATACTGAATTGCCTACTTTTTTGAATATATAATAAATTTCAAAGGTTTTGGAAAGCTTATCCGTAGGCGTTCTGAGATCTGGCCCTTTTTTGAAATTAACGCTGTTGTTATACTCAAGGTTATCCCTGCTTGTTTTATCATCAATGGATGTGAGGACCATTGCTTTTTCATAAATCAGGTTTTCATTCGTGATCGCCTTAGGAAACAAAAGGATATTACTGATTGGTATCCAACCCTTGTCAATTGCATTGCTCGGTATCATTGGCCAGCCAGCACTGATTCTTCCCGATCCGTTTTGCTGAATGAGGTGGGCAAAGCCATTTTCAATTTCAATAATGGCCGCAGTTTCCATCAAATCCATTTCTCCTTTTTTGGACCCAGAGCTCGGGGAAGAGTAGCATGTATTTTCTCCACGATCACTGGCAACTATCCACCAGGTGTCTGTTTTGTCGTTTTGACCGAAGTCACCGTCCCTCACCTTTTTTTCATAAAAGGAACTAGGCCGGTTTTCGTCCCGCCACCAGGGCTTGGAAATGGTGGCTCTGGAAGGCAGCCGCTGACAAAGTGCAGGGAGCGCACAAAACACTAGTAGAAACACAAGGACCGCCGAGGGTAGACGATTATAAAAACTGAAACTGAGTCTTAACATTTCTTCGCTTATAAAACGATATAACTTCTTCTTTTTTGATATTGATTGTCTCCTTAATAGGAAAAAACAGATTGAGCTGCAGCTTCTTATCCATCCTGTTTGTATTGATCGCCATTAGCAATTTGTCTATCAAGTAGTACCTTGAGTTCTGTGTAGAGAAATCTCTCGCAGAAATAAAAAAATGAAAATTGACTGATTTGAACTGCGCTTTTATTTCAGATTGGCTGATCTCAGCAAATTCATTTTTAGAAAGCTGATTCAAAATCAAATTTAAATCCGAATTAAAATTTGTGGGAGGAGGCTCTAGTGAGCTTACGGTACCGAGCCAGGATTCAAAGTCACCTTTGCCACTGTAAATCTCCGGATTACTCAGGTTGCTAAGGAAAAATGTATACCGTGCATTTTCCTGAACAAATGCTCTCTGAAGAGAGTCCAGACGGCGTACCAGCTTTGCACCTCCAGGCATGGAGCTAATGTCTACATAAACAAAGTGGTATGTAGAATCGTCCTGTGCCCGGACTGAAAAAACAGCGAGCAGGGTAAGTCCAGAGGCAAGGATAAATAACTTAATTATCCTCATAAACTTTAATATTTATTGGTACTGGAACTTGCTTGCCTTTTGAATCAGGACCCCATTTGAAAGCAGATGTTACTTTATTGATCCTAATATTGTTATCAGCAGTAAGCCGGACCATATAGTCGTAAAAAGGAATAGTTTCCGGTGTTGAATTGCTTGAATGGTATATCTGAATAGGGTCAGACATGTTTCCAGGATTAATCTCATAGGAATCTCCAATCTTGGATGAACCACTAATTAGACCATCAAATAGGGATTTAATAGATGGATTTGGGCCTGCTGGTGGTGGAGGATTTGATGAAGCAACCTGTTTGCAGTCATCAAATCTCAGAGGTGATGGATTGTGAGCAATTTGACCATCTGATATACATTTAACTACCAACTCCCCTGGTTTATATTCTTTGCATGGAGCATTCGGAAAATCAGGAACTTTCTGAAAAGGCCCTTTCAGACCATTAATAGAAAACTCAAAGGCAGTACCTTTGCCACCGGTAAAAACAATTACCAGCACCTTACCAGGTTTTATTCTCAGAAATTGAAGTTGGGTCTGGACGGCTGCTACACCACTTGATATTTTGTCCTGGTTTCCTTCACACAATTTAGGTACATTATAGGTGCCGCTGGCAATAGGTTTTTTTTGTGAATTAGGATCGAAGTTTTCTTCTGAAAAAATATGGATGGTATGGTTGCCGATACTTTTTATTTTAAAAGTGCACTCTTTAAATTGGATTACCTGATTGTTTCCTAAAACATAATAATATTTTTGGTCCTCCAAATCATCAACATAAGCCGTTAGTTCACAATTAATTGTATCATATCTAAACGTTATCTTATGATCACCATTGCTACATTCTTTCAAATAGTAGATGCTTAAAACAAGGCCAATTAATATTATAGCAATGCGAATATAATTTGTTAATGGCGGCCTACTCGGTCCAATTCCCTCTGTGTGGCAAACCGGGCATTCTAGTGCCTCAAATTCATCGGCCACGAACTCATGCCTGCATTCGGGGTTCTGGCACTTAAAATTCTTGAGATGTTTTTTTTCTTCCATTGTCAGATTTTAAATTTAATTCCTGTCTCAACCTGGGTAAAGTTACGCTTCAGGTTCTGCATAAGATCGGTAACCGAATACAGGCTCGCCAAATTCGGAGATAAGGCAGGAACTGAAAGGTCTGTTTTCTTAAGGTCAGTAAGCGATTGCTGGTACGCAATGTTCAAAAATGCATACATCCTTGGTTTAAGCCTCAAAGAGAATCCAGCCCTTACAAAAGCGTCAAGGCCTATTGTTTTCAAATGAGTTTCTTTCTTTCCCTTAGCTTCGCTGAAAGAGCCAAAATCGTAAATCCGGTTGTCATCCATTTCTATGTTAAACAATTGTGGATAATAACCCGCATACCGCACCCCACTGGCTTTGCTTTCATAAGATTGGCCTGTTGTTAGGCAAAGCATCATTCCGGCATCAGCAAACACATCCAACTTATGTTTCTGGCTTATTCGTCTTTCAGCACTCAGGTATACAGGTAAGCTTAAAAATGAGAGGGTAAAGTCTTCTGAAACCGACTCGAGCTGCACTTTTCTGAAATATCTGGCCCCATCCGGGTCTGTGCTTTCAACCTGGCTGGCGTAATTCTCCAGACTAGCATTAAAACCCATACTGGAAAATCCCAAACCGGTATTTATATACATTGTGTAAGCAGGCTTTCGGGCAATTATTTTTCCCAGGAAAGCCGAAAAATGGCGGTTGAAATTTCCTTTCAAAGCCAAAGATTCAAATTTCGAATTCGGCAAACTCGATTTGCTGAAAGTAAAGTGAGTACCTGAAATAGATACAGGGTTTAAGCGAATTCCGAACACAAGATCCGGACTTTTTACCATGAAATTGAAGTCGTCTTTTGTGGAAAGGCCTTTTTTGCCTCCTAATCTTGCCTTCGCTTCCCAGAAGTTCTTAAAGCGTGGAAACATGGATTCGTCATCCGAATTTACCGTATCCGGAACGATGTAAAGTGGTGCCTTAAGATCTTTTATCCAAATTGGTTTCCCCAGAGTATCGGTGGGGGCCAAATGAAACTTCCCATTAATGAACACCGGATAATTTTCCAGTGGTCGATTATGATCATCAAAAACCTTCAGATAGAAGTACCGTCCAAGAGACTTTTTGCATTCAATGGTTTCGATGGCAAAATCACCGAATTTCTGTCCATTTTTCTGAAACCCGATGTAGAAATCCTGGGGAATAGTATCGGAGAAAGCCCTGTTGTTTTTTGTGTAACCGGAAATCATTTTGGATGTGTGAACCACAATCAGAAAACCATCCTTTTTGGGATTTCTCTGTGGCATTTCCAGACTCAGGATTTCCATTGAAACTCCTACACCGTTATAGTATTGCTTGATCCGGCGTACATATTCTCCTACCCGGATTGTGGTGTCAAGGCGATTATCCGGAATGATGTCGTTGTGGATGATGTTGGCTGTATCCGAAAAAAGCTCAAGAAAGTCTCGGGTATGTTCTGGTTTTCGGAATTTGGCATTGGTTTCATAGCGTTCTATCAAATCCACTGCAGCCAGATTGATTCGCCGGAACTGGTCCATCGTGTAATCCTGTGCAAACGAATTCCGCCACAGAACCAGGCTTAGGAGCAGACTTACTGTAAAATATCGGTGCCTATTCATGGCCTGATAATATTTTAAGGTTTGACTGAATCAGACTCCCTTCCAGATCTAAATAAGTGCAATTCAGAAATAAGATTCCATTCACCATTGGCAATGGAATCAGAATGGGCTCTGCATAATTTGTAATCAAATTCTGCCAGAAAATTCGCCCTTGCAAATCGCTGATGATAATTTTTGCATTCGGAACATTATCCGGAAGCTGGAGGAAGTACTCTCCTTTTGCCGGGTTTGGATAGCCTTGAACAATCTCCAATGCTCGCCTGCCAATCGCTCCCTGATAGATAGAAATGTATTCGCAATAAGGACCTGCATCGGGAAAATAACTACGAACCCAATACTCGTACGTGGTCTTGTCAAAATCATGAGGAAGCTGGCAGTACCTTTTATTCCAGTTGCTCAGGACTGTTTTCTCACCGGTAGATTTTTTTGTGAAGCCCCATTCGTAAGAAAGATTTGGAGTACTGTCAGCACAAACCAGGATATTGGAATTTATTTTCCTGATGATATCGGTTGGGCCGGGTGCAGGATAGGGCGATTTTTCAATGTTGAACTCTTTGCTGCTTTTACAGGAAGTCCTTCGGTTTTCAACCTGAATCTTGATTTTGGCAATTCCAGGCAGCGAATCCCAATTGATCTGGGTAGAGGTGGTATCCGACCGGCCGGAAATTTCACCTGCGGTTAAACTCCAGTCAAAGGAGAAGTCGCCTGTTTTCTTGTATGGAAATGAGTAGTTCACATTCTGGGCCAGGTTACAAATATTAGTTGGGCCCTCCAAAACTGGTAAGGTCGGTAATGTATCAACCACGATTTTCACTTGGTTGGAGAAGCCTGAACCACAGCCATTGCCTGCTGTGTACTGAACTCTGAACCAGGTAGTATCGGAGAGTTTACTGGATTGATGGAAAGGTCCAGATGCTCCGGAAATGGAGCTCCATGTATTTTGATTAGGGCTTTTCTCCCAGCCGTAGGTAAAGGTTCCTGGTCCACCTTTTGGAAGGTTTAAGGAGGAAATCAGGACTGAATCTCCTTTGCAGACCGAATCCGGATTGCCAATTGATCCAACTTGAAACGAAGGAAATACAATTACCTTAATGGTATTCGTTGGAAGAGTATCACATCCCGCCTTAGATTGAACCAAAACCCTGAACCATGTGGTATCAATTAAAGAGGAAGAAGCATATTGAATGGCATCAGATTGGGGAATACTAGCCCAGATCTGTAGGTCAACCGACTTCTGCCACACGTAGGAATAAAGGCCACCAGCACCAGAGGGCTGAAGATTGAAATTAAAAAGAGAAGGAGTAGCGTTATTACAAATAGATTGATTTCCTTGAATGCTGCCGGAAGAAAGTGGTTGAAAAACAGAAACTTTTATTGTTTTGGTAAAAACTGAGCCGCATTCCGGTGAGGTTATTTTCAACCTAAAAAATAAGGTATCAGAAAGTGCCGTAGACTGGTACGATACAGTAGTGGCTCCTGGAATATTAAGCCAGTTAAGGCTATCTGGAGAACTTTGCCATTGGTAACCGAATGAACCATTGGCGCCTGAAGGATTCTGATTGATTGTGAATAAAGATGGTATAGAGTTATAGCAAATTTTCTGGCTGCCCTGAATAGTGCCTGCAGCAAACTGTGGAAAAACAATTACTTTTATTGCAGGAGTTTGTACGTTTCCGCAAGAACCGGAAGTAATGGAAACACGGTAATATGTTGTATCCAAGAGAGCCACAGGCTGATATGTAAAAGCAGTAGCTCCAGGGATGTTCGTAAAACTTAAATTGTCAGAAGAGCTTTGCCACTGGTATGTATAGTTTGAAGGATTTCCTCCTGAACTTGCTTGCGCTAAACCAAGAATACCCGGGATTGTGTTGTAACAAATAGCTGGTACCGGCTGAATTGATCCGCTCTGAAGTGGTGCATAAACAATAATTTTTATAGGAAGGGTTGTGTCTGATTGATTACAGGAATTCGATTTGACCTTGGTTCTCAACCAAAGTGTATCAGTAAGCGGACCCGGGGAATAGGAGTTCAATGTTGCACCTGCAATGTCTGTCCATGATGTAACACCATTTGCAGACTGCTGCCATTGGTAATCATAGGGTGCAGCGCTTCCAGATGCCTGAATTGTAAATGAAATGCTGCCAGGTGATGAATTGTAACAAACCGGGTTTGGAGTTTGTAGCGCTCCTGCATTCATAGGAGGCCGGACCGTAATTTTTGCGCTTTGGTAAGTGACGGTACCGCAAGTATTTGTGGCTTTAAGCAGAAACCAGGTGGTATCGGTCAGGTTTAATGGAGTATATGAAGGAACCGTGGCACCATTAATAATCGAGAAAGTAATCCCATTTATTGAAGACTGCCATTGGAATTGAAATGCACCGTTGCCTCCGGCAGGCACAGAAGACAAAATAAGCTGGCCAGGACTTGTGCCATTGCAAATGGTTTGACTGCTTTGAACTGACCCGCCTACCAATGCCGGATGGACAGTAATTTTCACAGGCTGGGTTGTTTTAAATCCGCAGGTTGGGGTCTGTACTTTAATCCTAAACCATGTGGTATCAGTAAGGGGTGTCGATGAATAGGTTGCATTTGATGCTCCTGCTATAGCTGTAAAACCTGTTAGATTTGAGCTGGCAGTAGATTCCCATTGATATGAATAACCTCCACCACCAAGGCCACCAATTGGGTTTTGAATAAATGCCAGCTGATTAGGCGATGTATTGTGGCAAATGGATTGTGCTGTGCCAATGGTTCCGGAAATAAAATCCGGAAATACAGTGATTTTAATAGGAGAGGAGTTGACGGAGCCGCACTGTGTTATTGATTTCACCCTAATCCAAGTGGTATCAGTTAATGCCGTTGGCTGATAAGAAACGGAATTGGCCGACGGGATGTCTGACCAGGTCAGGTTGTTCGCTGAACTTTGCCATTGATAGGTAAAAGACCCGTTGCCTCCAGTGGTAGGGGTAAAAAAGTTTAAAATCTGCGGAACAGCATTGTAGCAAATGGACTGATTGTTTTGGATGGTTCCGGAAACTACCTGAGGATAGGTTTGAATAAAAATCTGGTTTGAAAATACAGGGCCACAACCAATTTGGGAGGTTACTTTAAGCCGATAGTAACGGGATGAAGTCTGAGCCGGTGGCGAATAGTTGCTAAGAGTGCCACCAGCAATTGGAGTCCAGACTGATGCATCAGCGGATGATTCCCACTGGTAAGAATAATTACCTCCACCACCCGTTGGTAGAGTTGTTAAATTTAAAGGTGAAGGAATTGAATTATAACAAATAGGCGTCTGTGATGGGCCAATAACCGGGGCTGTAACCGTTGGCAGATAATTTACGATGATTGGACTTGATGTTTTGGAGTCGCAGGAATTCGATGCGCTGACAGAAATACTGTAGTTACCAGGTGTTGGAAAATTAACGCTGATGGAATTTGATCCTTGGCCTGACAGAATTGTGGCAGCAGGTGAAATTGACCAAGAATATAGTGTTGCCTGTGAAACCTGAGCTATTGTAAAGATGTTTCCAGTAGCGCCTGAACAAATATTGCTTGGTCCTGTAATGCTGCCCGGAGCACCAACAAGCGGATTCACAATCAGCCTGGATGCATTGGTATTGTAGTCAAATACTCCATTTCCATTGGAATCAATTTGACATCTTACTTTCCTACCATCGAATGCGATTGGGCAATTTAATATTTTTAGGGAGTCTTTTATTGCGCCCTGAATGTTTGGGCCAATGACCAGATTGTTCCATTGTCCTCCGGAGATGCTATCCTGCCATTGATATTTATACACGGGCTTCCTCAAGGAAGGAAAAATTGATTTATTCGCTGACTGACATATTTGAACGGAAGCCGGGAGGGAGGCCCGCTGGCCGAAGAGGTCAGAAAATCCAAATAAGGAAACCAGAAAAATAGCGAGAATTGATTTCAATTGACTACCTACTAGCATAATTACTTAGTCGAACAAAATAATTTGTATACAATCATTTTAACTACTTTTTAAGAGCCGCAAATAATTCCCATTTTTTTTATAAACCAAACACAAACTCAAAATTCATAAATATTCAACGATCAGATATTTTATTTACTTTATCGTAAAAAAAATATTTACCATTATCAATCTCTTTTTTTCAGTATCTTACATAAGAATCCACTCTTTTTGGGGAAATATATTAATAAAACACTACTTATAGAAATTTTCATACTTCGATTTTTCTTATCAAATTTGCCCAAAAAAGGACAAGTGCCAAAAAGGACTTTATGATAGGTAATGAGATAAAAAAATTAAGAACCAGCAGAGGAATCGTCCAGAGAATGGTTGCAGCCCGGCTTGATGTTGATTCTGCCTACATAAGTAAAATGGAAAGCGAAGAAAAACCGGTAAGCAGGAGCTATATCAGCAAACTGGCAGAACTTTTTGAGGTCTCCCAGAAAGAACTTGAAATAATCTGGCTCTCTGACAGAGTACTCGATGTACTGGTGAATGAACCCTATGCAAGGGAAGTGCTGGCCATTGTGAAGAAAAAACTGGCAGAAGGAGCCGCCGAAGTCCAGATTTAGCAATGAGAAAAATTATAGGACGCGACCCTGCCTGCGATTTTGTAATTCTTGACCCACAGAGACGGGTTTCCAGGCGACACCTCGAAATGAAAAAAGAGACAAAATGTGTTTACATTAAAGACCTTGGATCGAAGAATGGCACTTATATCGATGGCAAAAAACTAACACCAGAAACCTGGATGCAGCTGAACACCGAAAATAAGGTAACGCTGTCTTCCGACTACTCCTTCAACTGGATGGAGGTTTTTCCTCCGGAAATGGAAGATTCAACGCGGATTTTATCCTCAACTCTGGAAATAAGGCATGACACAACCCGGATTCTCAACCAGATGGGGAAAGTGTTAATTCTGGATGCTGAAAAGACCTCTTTGGGAGAGATTTCTTCTATTGACCAGACCAAGTTTGTGTTTATTGGCAGGGCTCCTGAATGTCTGATCAAGGTTGACAATCCTAAGGTTTCCCGAAAACACTGCCAGATCAGAATGATAAATGAAAGCCTGGTTGAAATCGAGGACCTTGGCTCGACCAATGGAACCTTTGTAGACGGTGAGAGACTGCTTCCTAACAAAAGGCAAATTCTGTCGGCTGCAAGTCAGGTTTGTTTGGGCGCCGACTATCAACTTTCTCTGACTAGAGTATTTCCGAACCTAAAAATACCACCAAGACCAGCACAAAGGCCAAACCTGAGGGATGAAATTTCTGGTCCGAGGATGGCAAATAATTTTGAGCTCGCCTCCTTTAATTCCTTGGAGGAAATCTATAAAGAGTACCAGACAAAAATGATGAAAGCCAGAAACATCGCCATTAGCTTTGGTCTTGGCGGATCTGCTTTAGGGGTGGGTGCTGCAGTTGTTACCGCTGCTGGCGGTCCTCTTGGCCTCTTGCTGATGGCTGGAGGGGGAATTATCGGCAGATATCTCGGGCAGCATGAGTCCAACAAAATTCAGAACGACCTCAGTTTTGAGGATATGTTTCTTATTGCCTATTCCTGCCCCAGGTGCAAAGAGTCTTTCCAGAAAAAAGCATGGATTACTATAAGAGAATGTAACAAGTGTAAAATAAAATTCAGAACATGAGATATTTTAAATGCGGGAAATGCAAGGCACCGTATAAAATTGACCCGGCTAAATTCAAAAGTCCTAAGCTGGAAGTTATCTGTCCGAAGTGCAGTACAAGAAATGTGCTTACCCTTGGTCCTGTTCTTTCAATTCAGCAAGAAGGAAAGTTTGCCCAGGTTGGTTTAAAAAATGGTGTTCAGGTAATTGGCCGGAAAACAGAAAAACCAAATGTAAATGGGCATATCCTCATTTCAGATGAATATGTGAGCCGGATTCATGCCAAGGTGTTTATGGAATTTCGGGAAGAGAAGGTTTTTTTCTTCATTGAAGACCTAGGTAGTTTAAACGGAACTTATAACAAAAACAAGCAGAGGTTGAAAGAAGGTATCCGTTATCCTTTTATTCCCGGAGATTTTTTCATCGTAGGTCTTACAAAGATTTCAATTCAAATCAATTCTTAACTGCTGAAACTTATGGAAAACAACGAAAAAAAACACATTAATCAGGACAGCACCAAAATAGAAGGCCTGAATGCCACAACTGAGAAAAAAGATGGCGAAAGCAGCGGAATTTCAGGTGCAGTGGCCGCAGGTGCTGGAGTTGCTGGAGCGGGTCTTGGAGCCGCGGCGCAAAATTACCTGAACAAAGAAGGTCAAGATAAGGGCGTCCAGCCCGAACCGTCTAACCCCGTTATGGCTTCTTCTGATAATCCAGCACCGGCACCATTAAATTCCCGAGTCTCTGTTTCTGTCACAGATGCTGCCGATAACCAAAACCATGTTTCAGATGCCGTAATGACATCTAAAGATGCATCAGTACCGGTAGTGGAAACAGCAAGTGCCGAACAGCAACCGGCCTACATGGGATTTGCAATGGATGCTGGTAATGGCAATACCGTGCAAGTGGTTTTTGTGGATGTGAATCACGATGGATACATCGATCAGTGGGGCATGCAGGCTACTGATGTTACAGGAGTAACTCAGGAAGTAACTGGAACTGCGGAACAATTGCCTGATTTTCTTCTGGGGGGGAATGCCAATTATGCCCAGCAGTCAGATTATCAGAATGAGAGTGGCGAAATTACAGGAATGGATGACAGCTTTGAGCCCATTGACTGGTCTTCGGAGCAGGATGAGCCTGTGATTGCAGAAGAAACCGATGCGTCAGGCTCTGAAGTTGTTTCGGAAGAAATACCTGAAGCGGAAATTTCTGAGATTCCGGAAGATGAATCCGCTTCTGCTGAGGATTTTGCAGATTATGAACAGCAAATGGAAAATGTGCAGTTTCAGGATTGGGAACAGCCAGATAATTACCAGCAGGATGTATTCCAGGGGAATGATGATTTTGTAACCAATCAGTTCATCTAAAACCTGATTATGATAAAATTAGGTCCTGCGATTCAGTTTTCGGTTTTAGGCAAACGGGAAAACAACGAAGATTTTGCCTGTTTTGAAACCAGCAGTCATTTCGTGGTTTGCGATGGCGTTGGTGGTAACCAGAAAGGAGAAGTGGCTTCGGCAATTGTCGCAAGACACTTTTTAAATGCCTTCCAAGACGATCCGGATTCCGGGGCTGATTCCGTACTGAAAGCGGCGGAAGCAAGGATGTCCGCTCATATACAGCAACATCCTGAAACCTATGGGATGGCAACCACCCTTACTTTTTCGCAGGTAAGACTAAATAATATTTTGATTGGCTGGGTAGGCGACAGCCGGATTTATCAGTTCCGTAATGGAAAAATTCTATTTCAGACTGAAGACCACAGCTGGGTAAATGATGCTCTGAAAGCTGGAATAATTACGAAAGAAGAAGCAGCTGGTCACCCAAAATCTAACATCATAACCAGAGCCATCCAGGGCGAGGATAAACCTACGCAGGTAGAGATTGTGCAGTTAACCGATATTTGCAAAGGAGACTTTGTGCTTCAATGTTCGGACGGAGTTCTGGAAAGCTGGAGCAACGAGGATCTGGAAATTCTGTTTGCACAGGGTTTTTCTGCCGCAGAGATAATGGCCAGAATGGAACAGGAATGCGACCTGAACTCGAGAGATAATTCCACTGCCATACTTTACGAGGTTGTCTTTGCAGATGTTCCAAAGGGTCCTTGGCGAAAAGATCTTCCTGGACCAGGACGCAGTCAAATTACTGGAAATGGTGGTTTAAAGGACAATGGAAAAAAGGAGCTGAGAACCAGCAGGTGGCTTCTGCTTATAACTGGTTTGGCCTTGTTTCTTGCTGCCGGTTATTATTTTAATCCGTTATTCAAAAAGCAGGACAATTCGGCCAATTCAAAAGTGGCAAGACAGAAAAAACCATCAGATATTAAATCAAAATCTTCAAATTCATTTCAAAGGCCATCGCCAGGAAGAACCTCATTAGGTCCACCGCTCAAACCGAATATTGATTCTATTAAAGGTGGTTCAAGGAATATTGTAAAAGAAAAAAGATTTCTGAAAGATTCGACCCGTAAACACAAAACGCCGATTCCAACAAAGCGGCAGGAAAACCGCTTGCTTCCGGGCAGCAAGTCTAAGGTGGATACCATCAAAAAAAACCTAAAATCAGTAGAAATTTAATAAATGGAAACCAGTAATTATCAAATTGGCCAACATGTCGGCAAAGGTGGAATGGCAGCCGTATATGAAGGCACACACAAAAGCCTTGGTCACAAAGTAGCCATCAAAGTCCTGAATCCGGAATTCCAGATTCAGGAAAACATCCGGAAACGCTTTCTCGAAGAGGCGCGAAGGCTGGCACGGATGAACCACCACAACGTCGTGAAGGTAAGTGACTCCATTGAAGAAGGTGAGATGGTTGCCTTTGTGATGGAATTTATAGAAGGTAAAAACCTCCGGGATTATCTGCATCTAAAAAAGGGTCGTTTAAGTGATGTCGAAATTGAATCCTTATTAGGGCAAATGGTGGATGCTCTGGGTTTCGTTCATCAAAAAGGCCTTGTACACAGGGATATTAAACCATCCAACTTTATGGTAACAGATGCTGGCCGGATAAAACTGCTGGATTTTGGCATTGCCAAAAGTCTGGATCAGGCACCTGCGGATTATACCCAAACCGGAACCGGCGTTCAGATGGGAACACCCATTTACATGAGCCCGGAACAGGTGCACGGGGCTAAAAATCTGAATGAAAAATCAGACCAGTACAGTCTGGGCGTGGTACTCTGGGAAATGGTTTCCGGAAGAAAACCTTATGATGCCGATACGCTTTCCGGATTTCAGATACAAAGCAAAATTGTGAATGAGAACCTTCCGCTCACCGGCACCACCTGGGATGAGGTAATCCAGAAAGCGACAGCCAAAGACCCGGAAATGCGCTATGGCTCACTTTCGGAAATGCTGAAGAAAAATTCTTCAACGACAAAGACACTATCAGCGGATTCAGAAAAAACTGTAATAGGTACGGGCGCAGTTGAAGAAAAACCACAGGAGTCTGAAAGCAGCAAGTTGCCTGACCTAAAGGATAACAGTGAGCGGGCAAGTCAGGTGCAAATGATTTTCTGGGCACTGTTTGGATTGACCCTGATTGGCCTGATTTCTTCCTTCTTCGAGTATAATCTGATAAAAGAGATACAGGGTGGTAACTTAGAAAATACACGTCTGGCCGATGCCAGCGCTACAAGGCAACAAATAATAGGAATCATGCAGCTTGGTCTAAATCTGGTTTGCATCGTGTATTTTCTGCGCTGGTTCAGGCGGGGATACAGAAATGCCCATCAGGTTGCAGGAAAACAAAAGTTGAAGTTTCCTGAAAGCGAAGGTTTATGGGCCTGGCTAATTCCCTTTGTTAATTTTTACAAACCCTATCAGGTAGCAAAGGAAATGTGGCTGACATTTAAATCCAGCCTTGGAATTCCGCAAAATGCGGAGAAAACGCTTGCCCTTTCATTTTGGTGGACATTCTTCTTGATTCAGTCAATTCTTGGTAAGGATGTATTCAACCGAAATATTAAAACATCTGAGGATGATGATATTCTTCTTACTTCAGAATTTAATATTCTTTCTGATTGTTTTGACCTTATTGCCATTGTCTTAACCATCATGATGATTCAAAAAGTCTCGGAAATGGAATTCAGGGTTTTTCGAAAATACTCCAAAAACCAGGAAGAAAAGTTTGGAAAGAGCAAGACATTATGGTTCATTGTTGGAGGGTTTTTGATTGCTGGCCTTGGTTCTTTCTTTTACATGAAGTCCATAGCAGAAACGGCCGAACAGGTGAAACTGGGTACGGATGCCTACAATCGGGCTGAGTATGCATCTGCATATTCCCTTTTATCAAAAGATAATACTAGTTTTGACAAGACTGCTCAGTATTATCTCGGGATGATGCATTTTTATGGATTTGGCGTATCTGAAGATAAAGATTTGGCGAAGAAATGGCTTGAAAAATCAGCGGAGCAAGGCAATTCTGATGCCCAATCTATGATTGGGTACATGTATGATAATGGTTTGATTTCCGGAACTAAAAACCCAGTTGAAGCATTTAACTGGTATCAAAAATCTGCAGAACAAGGTAATGCAACTGGTCAAATAAATATGGCTATTTGTTACTTTAATGGTGAAGGAACAGACATTGATTCAATTGAAGCATTGAGGTATGCAAAGTTGGCTGCAGACCAAAACCTTCCTGCAGCACTCAATTATTTAGCATGGATGTACGAAAATGGCAGATGTGTTGAAAAGAACCTCTCAGAAACCTATAATTTCTATTTAAAATCAGCGCAGCTTGGAGACGCAGAAGGGCAAAGAAACCTTGCACTTTGCTACTGGAATGGTACTGGAGTCGCAAAAAGTTTTCCCGAAGCAGATTCTTGGTTAAGAAAAGCAGCAGCGCAAGATGACCCTTATTCCCATTGGTATCTAGGTATCTTGTTGGAAAATGGGCTTGCCACGATTTCAAGTAAAGATGCCGCGATTCAGGAATATAAAAAAGCGGCAGCCCTTGGTGTGGATGCCGCCAAAAAACGATTGCGTCAATTGGGTTATTAATATACTGAGCCCAGTGCTTCTGCTCATTAAATAAAACCACTGATTCAATGTTGAATACATCGCAATATCAGGTTGCTTTCCTACTCGGCCAGGGCGGCATGGCCAAAGTGTATCTGGCAGAGCACAAAAGCCTTGGGCATAAAGTCGCCATCAAGGTGTTGAACAAGGAGTATTTCCACACCGACAATATCCGGAAACGCTTTCTGGCAGAAGCAAGAAGCCTGGCGGGAATGAACCACCCCAACATCGTGCGGGTAACGGATTTGATTGAGGAGAATGAATCGGCTGCCTTTGTGATGGAGCACATCGAAGGGCGCACCCTTCGGGATTACCTGGAAGAAAAAGGAAAATTACCGGATGATGAAATCAAACATCTTATCGGGCAGATGCTAGATGCCGTGGGCTATGTGCATGAAAAGGGATTGATACACCGTGACATCAAACCCTCCAATTTTATGCTGGATGGCCGGGGTAATATTAAGCTCCTGGATTTTGGCATAGCCAAGTCGCAGGATGCATCCTCAGCCGAATACACCCAGACAGGTACTGGATTGCAGATGGGTACGCCCATGTATATGAGTCCGGAGCAGATAGTATCTACAAAAGCAGTTACCACACAAAGTGATATTTATAGCTTGGGTGTTGTGCTCTGGCAGATGGTTACAGGCTTGAAACCCTACAATTCTACGACCTTATCTACCTTTCAGATTCAAGCCAAAATTGTAAATGATCCATTGCCTGAAACAAATAGCAACTGGGATGACCTTATCAGGAAGGCAACACAGAAAGATTTGAAGGATCGATTTTTACAAATACAAAACATCAAGCTGTCTGAATCCAAAACCATAAAATCAAAGCAAATTAAAGTTGTTGAAGCAGAGCAAACGGTATTACAAACTATCATCAATGAACCGAAAATAACTGAAGAACGAGGTGATAATAGTTTAATATCGGTGATTCTAATAATTGTAGTTATTCTTCTATTGCTTTTGTTAATGTTTTTTATTTAATTGTTTGATGTTGAATTCGCATTTTAATATTTTACTGTGCATACTTTTGAGTTTTGGTTCTGTATCAGGCCAATGCCTCTCAGGTAACTGTGAATACGGCCAGGGAGAAAAACTCTACCCCGATGGTAGTAAATTTTCGGGCTACTTCAAAAATAGCCGGAAACTGGCGGGGGCATACCTTTACCCAAATGGAGACCTCTATGAGGGTAGATTTGTAAAAAACCTGCGCTCTGGCATGGCCCGGTATTCGTATGCCTTAGGCGATACCTTTACCGGCGAGTATCTCAATGATAAAAAGTACCATGGCCTGCTGCGGTACAAAAACGGAAATGCCTACACCGGATTCTTTGAAGACAATCTCCCCGGCGGTTTCGGCTCCATGACCTATGCCTCCGGTCGCATCTGGGAAGGCTACTGGACCAAAGGAAAACGGGAGTTTGGGGCCTTCACCTCCGTAAGTTCGTCCGATACCATATTGCTTGACTCGGTAAATATGAGCAGTTTACCTGTTAACGGAAAAGCACCGAGGGTTTTTGCCGTAGTGGTTGGCATCGCCGATTATGGAAATGCAAAGGTAAATCTTCGCTATTCCGACGACGATGCCCGCTGGTTTTCCACCTACCTCAACAAGGCCTTTTCAAAAGAAAGCAAGGCAGGCAATGTGGTTCTCCTCCTCAACCGGGAAGCCGGCAGAGATCAGATTTTAGAAGCCCTGAAATCCACTTTTTCGCAGGCAGGTGAAAATGATTTTATCCTGTTTTACTTCAGCGGGCATGGTGACAAAGGTCTTTTCTGTCCGGTTGATTATCCTGGCAAAGCGCTGCGTCATTCGGACATCAAAGAGATCTTTCAGGCAAGCAAAGCAAAGTACCGCCTCTGCATTGCAGATGCCTGTTTTTCGGGCAGTATTGCAAATGATAATGAAGCCAAAGATCAGCAGTCCTTACCATCCAATATGGCAGAACTCCAGGATGCCAGAATCGGTGTGGTGATGTCTAGCCGTCAAAACCAGATGTCGCAAGAGACGCCAGTGTTTAAACAGGGCATATTTTCCTATTACCTGATTCGGGGCTTGCAAGGCGCTGCCGACCTGAATGGCGACCGAACCATTACAGCTGCCGAAGCCTTTCTGTTTACCAAGACTATGGTACTGAAAAAGACACAGGGAGAGCAGATTCCTTTCATTTTTGGAAAGAATCTGGATAAGATGCCGATGGCCAGAGTTCGGAAGAGAATATAATTAGGAGTTTGCTCCTTGGGCTCTGCAGTTAATGACTCCCGGACTGTGCACAAATCTACGGCAATAAAAAATATTTGCCGTAGATTTGTGCAATCATGGAAGAGACACTTACCGACCTTTTTCGAAAAAACAAGGGCTATGTTCAAACCAAAGACTTTGGCCGTAATCGGCAGCTATTCAGTCGCTTGAAGGATATGGTAGCGTCTGGAAAAGTTGAAAAAATCAAGCCAGGTTTATATAAGGATATAGCCTATTCCCAAAAGGAAGAATGGGAGGAAGTGGCTATGATTGTTCCTAAAGGTATTTTCTGCCTTTTTTCAGCATGGCAAATACATGAACTTACAACGCATATTTCATCTGTTTTTCATCTTGCAATTCCACATAAAGCCAGGATTGCTCTTCCAACTTACCCACCCATAAAGCTTTACCATTGGAGTGAACGCTACCTGGAAACCGGAGTAGAAACCAGAAATAACTTTCTTTTGTATGACAAGGAAAAGTCAGTGTGTGATGCCATTCGCTTCCGGAATAAAGTAGGACTGGATATCACATCAGAAGTAGTCAAAAACTACTTGAGGCAAAAGGACCGGAATCTCAACAAACTCATTCAATATGCACAAAAATTGAAGGTAGAAAAGCAGCTAAACAACTATCTTACAGTATTGGTATGAGTATTTCTGCAGCTTCCATCCGGGCTAAACTTCAGCAGATTGCAAAAAAAGATGGGATCGCATTTCAGGTCATCATCTTTCGGTTTTTGCACGAGCGGTTTCTATATCGACTTTCTAATTCACCTTACAAAAATCAGTTTTTTCTAAAAGGGGGTGCCCTTCTCTATTCCGTAGAAGAAACCAAAACAAGACCGACAAAAGACCTTGATTTTCTAGCACAATCCATTCAAAATGAATTGGTTGAGATTAAAAAAGCCTTTGAGAAGATTTGTGATTTGCCATATTCTGAAGACGCCGTTTGGTTTGATTCAAGCTCTGTTGAATCAGAAAGAATAACCGAACAGGATAAATATGAGGGCGTTCGCATTTATCTGGAATGTGGATTTGATACCATCCGGCAGAAATTGCAAATTGACATTGGATTTGGCGATGTAATGGTTCCAGCCCCGCAGGAAATAACCTATCCCATATTGTTGCCAACCTTGGAAATCCCATTGGTTCAGGCTTATTCCATAGAAACGGTGATCGCAGAAAAGTTTCAGGCTATGATTGAACTTTCTTCTGCAAACAGCCGAATGAAGGATTTTTATGATGTTTATCAGATTTTGATGAAAGGCAATTACAATCCAGACACCCTAGGAGAGGCAATAAGGGGTACTTTTAGAAACCGAAAGACCAATTACCAAGCAAATCATGCTTTGTTCAATGGGGAGATTGGTCAAAGTCCTGTTTTTCAAAATGCCTGGGGAAATTTTCTAAAGAAAACCAAAGTCGAGGCACCAATGGATTTTTCTGAAGTTTTAGTTTTTATAACCAGCTCTTTACAAGAGATTTGGAATGGATTTATCAATTGCGATTTTCCAAAATAGAGAAGGTCAGGGTTTTGAGATTTGTTAAAGACCAGGCAAAGACATTACGTCTAAATTTTAATTGGCAGTTTTAGGGTTGAAGGATTAAAAATCTATCATTTTTGATTAGTAAATCCTCTTTTTCACCACTCAATATAACGACCAATATTTTAGCGCCTAAGCTTTTCCTGGAAGCTAGAGGTAAATGAAATTTGATTCTAACCATATAACAATTGTACAAAACCAGCCTTCAAATGAAGACCCTATTCAGCAAGTCCGTTTTTCTTATTTTAGCTTTATTCAGTTTCTACAAACCATGCAAAGCGGCAACAATTACCAATATCGTAATAACTGGCTATAACGCTCCCAACTTAGAAATTTGTGAAAAGAGCAACTTTCGGATTAAATTTGAACACACCAATTTTTTATTTGACAATACTTTTACCGTTGAGATCGCTGCAAATGGAGATTTTATCAATGGTCCGATTATTAGTTTAATTGGCCAAAGGACGGTAGCTGGGAATTCAACGAATCAATATATAGATGTGAGTTTCCCGGCAGCTCCAAATGGTTTATTAATCGAAACCAATTATCAGTTACGGATTAAAGGATCAAGTCCAATAACATACAGTAGTCCAAATCAATATCCCTTTAAAATTGCAAAAACCGGGGCGCTGCCCGACAGTACTTTTTTCCCGGAAGGCTATTGGAGAGGGTCTTTTTATACCTGGCAGCCTACGATACAAACGATGATATTAGATGCGAATAGCCAAGCTATGTTTAGCAACAATAATTATTTGGGATATGTCACAAAAGCGGCACTTTCGTTTGACCTTGATTGGGGATTTGATGCAGAAGCAGCACCCGGAACCAAGTTTGACACCAGCAAAGTTTGCGGTAGTCATGCCAATTTATATTCCATCAGAATGCGCAGAAAAATCAACTTCGAAGCTGGGTATTATATTTTCGGTGGAGGGGGAGACGACGGTTTTCGCCTTAGTTTAGATGGTGGAACCACATGGCTGATTAATCTTTGGCGTGACCAGGAATTTACAGGAAAATTAAACAACAACGGTTGTGGAGTATTAATGGAGGCAGGCCCAAAAAATGTGGTGGTTGACTACTACGAACGAGGAGAAAAATCCAGATTTCAGGTTATTATTAAGCGAACCGGCGACCCATTGGCCAGTCCTTTAGCCATTACAAATCCTGTTCAAGGGGCTTCAGTTTGTCTTCAGTCTGCTCCTTTTCAAATGCTTTCAACTGCCCCTGGTGCAGAAACCTGGTCTGGACCAGGCGTTTCTCCAAATGGAATATTTAATCCACAAGCAGCAGGTTTGGGTTCTAAAATAATCACATATGAAACCGGAATGACTGGTTTTGGTTCCAATTGTTTGAAAACCACATCTGTAACAATTCAGGTTGTACCAAGTTTGTCTTCAGAATTCACTGGTTTAGATACATCGTATTGTCAAGGCGATTCAGCTGTTAAACTTGTGCCCCAAAATCTGGGTGGGATATTCCGGGGAGAGGGAATTTCTGGACCTGTCTTTAATCCGGGATCTATTTCCCCTGGAAATTATGTCATTGAATATGCTTTAAGTCCAACTTCAGGTTGTGGAACAGATACTGTCCGGAAAAATGTCAGGGTTTTGGCAAAACCAGATGCTGGATTTTTGGATTTACCCGATTCGGTTTTCCTTAAAAACCCAAACATTGACTTGATTCCAACGGAACCTGGAGGAATTTTTTCCGGGGATGGTGTCGTTTCGTTGAGCAAACAATGGGTTCCATCTGTTCTTCCTCCGGGAGTGTATGAAATAAGCTATTCAATAAAAAAGGGTTCATGCAGTAACCTTTCAAAGCAAAAGGTAATAGTTTTGGACAAGGTAAAACCTGAACCATTTATCCCTAATTTATTGATCTTGAATGGAGCCGAAAAAAATAAGGATTGGAGCATTGCAGGAGGCACCTCTGGCATGAAAGTAACAATTATCAATCGTTGGGGAAAGGAAGTGTACAAAGGAAGCAGTCAGGGAGAATTACTATGCAAAGGAGAAGATTTATCTGAATTTGGCCAGTATTTTTTCCTTTTGGAAGATCCGGTTGATAACAAAAAATGGACAGGAGTTTTAACTGTGGTCAGGTAGGTCCTACAGTTAAAGGCAATCTTACCCAAAAGATTGAATTAAACAGCTTTTCTTCCATCAATTGCATTGTTCTTTTTGACCCTGGTACAAAATAGGATCTAAGGACAATGACGAAAAAAGTCAAAAACAACCGTTTTAGAATCTGGAAGTGAAGAGAAAAAAACGATCATCCTTCCTTTTAAACCTTTTTGGGTAGGCTTGTTAATGTCCAGAACCCAAAATTATTCGACTGACAATTTGATTCGTTTTTAAGCACCTGTTCCTTTCGTCTTCAAGCTTTAATAATTCCCTATAGTTTTGAAAAATAGCACAAAAACAACCACTTTCTTTTTTGTATTTCAAGTGGTTTCCATTTTTTTAATGCCATCACTGAAGGCCCAAATAAACCGCATCATTTTTCAGGAAAATTTTGAAACTCATGCCAACATCCCTACGCTTTGGGGTCCGGCAGTGAATTATTCAGTTGCCAACGGTTCAACCGGAACAGGGCTTTTGTTCAACAGCAGCAACTCAAATACCAATCTGACGGTTTCAACCCCAATATCCATGGTCAATCTTGTGGGTAGAACCATAGGAATTTCTGCAAGCGTAAAAGGAGAAAACCTCACAGGTGGAGGAAATCCAGGAATGGTGATTCAGTTGGTTGGATTGACAAGTTCCGGCTCAAACCGCTATTATAGAATTCCCCCATCTACAGGAAATTTCGACTGGAAGACCGTTGGAAAGGCAATAAAGATTGATGACGATTTGGTGTCGATAAGTCTCAATATTGGAATTTACAATGCTACGGGTAAATTCTGGTTAGACGACCTTCATATTCAGGTTATAGCGGAGCCTTTGCCACCAGCACGGGACACAACTATTGCGATTGACAAAACGCATCCCGGCATGTTCAGAGGCATGAATGTACGGAGTAATACCATCACGAAAAGCGATCTGGATGAACTTAGTACCGACTGGAAAGCCAATACCATTCGTTGTCAGATTGGTGGAAATCAATTTGGAGATGGATTGTTGTTGTCCAATTACGATTCGATTTTACAAGCCGAAATGATCAGAATGGACACTCTTGTAAAATGGTGTACTTCCAATGGATTGAAGATGAATGTTGGAATGGCGGGTTTGTCGCAAGGATTGTTTAGCAGTATACTGGCCCAAACCCGATTTGTGAATGCCTGGAAACTGATTGCTACCCGATATAAGAATGTTGCCGCAGTTTGGGCGTACGACCTTGCCAATGAGCCCATTAACAGTGCCATTCATCCCCATGATTTTGTTTGGCCTTTGAACAATGAAATCCTGCGTTGGCCTGAGCTGGCTGATACATTGGTTAAATCCATCAGAATGATTGATGCAGAAAAAGCAATTATCATCGAGAGTTTAAATTACTCCCTCAGTGTGGATGACATCCAGCCCATAGATTTCTCAATTCCCAACATCATTTACAGTGTGCACATGTATGAGCCGCATCCATTTTCACACCAGCAAATAACAGGACCTACACCTACCTACACCTATCCAGGGATTGTGAATGGGCGGTTTTATGACAAAGACACCTTAAAAAAATTATTGAAGCCTTTACGGGATTACCAGCAAAAATACCGGGTGCCAATTTATATTGGAGAATTCAGTGCCATTCGATGGACGCCAAACAACAGCACATTCAAATATTTGAAAGATTGCATAGAGATTTTTGAAGAGTACGGGTGGGATTGGAGTTTTCATGCCTTTCGGGAATGGGATGGCTGGAGTGTAGAACATTCAACCGGCTATTATGATCCTGTTTTGCCAACCACAAAAACAGACCGGGAACTTCTTCTCAGGTCTTACTTCCTTCAAAACCTAACAGAGACTAAATCTCTCATAACCAGTTCTCAAGCTTCTGATTTTTATCCCAATCCCGCCAGAAATGAGGTTCATTTCAACGTACAAAAGCTCCTTTTCGTTGAAGGATCAGTTGAGCTTTTGGATTTGAATGGCAGAATAAAAATTAAAAAACGAATTTCTGGTCAAGACGCTTTTTGCATTGACATTAGTTCTATTTCTAATGGATTGTATTTTTACAAAATAAGGAATGATTCTGGCAAAATGGTTGGTCAGGGAAAAATCATAATCGATAAAAACCAGCCCTAAAACGACCCGCCAGCCTTAAAATTTCATGCCTGAACCAATTCCAAATCGGCATTCCTGATGGCGACTTGTTGTGCAACATTACTGGCAAGTGAAGAAAAGGCCTGAGAAACCAGTTCATCCTCATGCATCACAATCGGAACACCTCCATCACCTGCTTCTCTGACGGATTGAACAAGTGGTATTTCGCCCAGGAATGGCAGCTCATATTTTTCGGCCATTTTCTTTCCACCGTCTTTTCCAAAAATATAATACCGGTTTTGAGGCAATTCTGGAGGTGAAAAATATGCCATGTTCTCCACTATGCCCAAAATTGGAACTTTGATTGGCGTTTGACCAAACATAGAAATGGCCTTAGCAGCATCTGCAAGTGCTACTTTTTGAGGAGTTGTGACCACAACAGCGCCTGTCAAAGGAACGGTTTGGACTAAAGTCAAATGAATGTCGCTTGTGCCTGGAGGCAAATCGATAAGCAAATAATCAAGGTCACCCCAAAGACAATCCATAATAAATTGCTTAAGGGCTGAACTCATCATTGGTCCCCGCCACACTACGGCTGTATCGCCATGGGCCAGAAATCCAATCGATAAAAGTTTAATGCCCAGTTTTTCAACAGGCACCAGGTAGTTTTTGCCATCTACAACCGTCACTTTGGGTTGTGCATCTTCAACACCAAACATAGTCGGAATGCTGGGGCCTGAGATATCCGCATCAATCAGGCCTACTTTTGCCCCGTTTCGGGAAAGAGCCAGAGCCAGATTGCTGGTTACGGTTGATTTCCCTACGCCTCCTTTTCCTGAAGCAATGGCTATTATGTTCTTTACCCCTGGCAATACAGGACCAATGTTTCTTTGGCTTGTCACTTCGGCATCCATGGCAATAAAAACCTGAATATCCGTCCCGAAATCTTCATGCAAAGCCGTCATACATCGTTCTTTGATAAGCTCTTTCAACGGACAGGCGGGAGTTGTTAATTGAACTGTAAAACGAATCTCTTTTCCTTTTACATCCAGATTGCGGATCATGCCCAAAGTGACCATGTCCTTTTTCAAATCTGGCTCTTCGACTCTTGAAAGTGCTTCAAGAACCGACTCATTGCTGATGTTTTTCATATTTGTTTAGAGTTGCAGGCCAAAAAAATACTGGTCTGGAATTAGTCCCTATTATTTTATTGCCTGATTTTTATGGGAAAATGATTTGAAATTAGTTCAGAATGATTTTTCTGGTAAACACTTCTTTCCCCAAAATTGCTTTTAAAATCAGAAATTGATGATTCTTTTTCAATGAATTATCCAGTATAATCTCATTTCCTTTCATTGTGGTTTCTATCTTTTTTCCTGTAACATCATACAAAGATATTCTAGAATCAACCAACCAAAATGGCGCTTTAAACTTTTGGTTATCAATGCTATATATTTTGCCTTCTTCTGTTTTGTCACGAACTGAAGTTGGGTCAAAAACCGTGATGTAATTGGTTTTTATCTCTTCATCTGACCCAAAAAAATTGGTTGCTTTTAGTTTTACAGAATATTGGCCCGGGGCAGAAAATGAAACAACCGGATTTTTTGAAGTATCGGATGAATTGTTTTCAAACAAAACCTGGTCTGGTGGAGTAAAAGTCCACAGGTAATCGAGCTGTACACCCGAAGATGTGTTGGAAAAAGTAACGGGTTCCAACATGGCAACATTCAAGGCGCTGGTAGAAAACTGTGCTACCGGATTCAAGGTAATCGGATTCAACGTTCTCGGAATATCCCTGTATTTTACAGTTGTTGGCGTAAAACCCCCACCGGCTGTTGCGTTGCCTGAAATTTCAAGAATCGGGATTTTTTTCCCGTTGGCAAGCCATTTGTATTCAATGGTTCTTCTGTTAAACTTAAGTGGAAATCCACTCAGGTTTAAAGAATCGGCAGAAAAAACAAAGCTCTTTACTTTTAAACAATTAAATGTCCCGAATGGAGTGGTAACCGATCCCCAACCTTCTACGGTATTGATTCTGTATCCAACCTGAGAGTAAGACCCAAGACCTGGCAGACTTATGGTAAATTTAAAATTTGAACTGTCTCTGTCGTTGTATTGAAGGGGAAACTGGTAGAGCTTATCCGTTAAAGAATAATAGGCCGGAAGCGGAATGCCTGTATATTTTAATCCAATCCCTTCAACTTCATACGCAGAACTTGATTTTTTATAAAAGTTATAAATGTCCTTAAACTGAAATGCGGCAACCCCAAGAGAATCAGCAACCTTTCTTCCGTACTTATTCACTCCTAAAAAGAAAAAAGCATACGGAGTTTGAAGGGAAGATTTATAGGGCTCAATATCTTGATTGGTCGCCACTAAGGATGAAAAATCCCAGGTTTGGTTTGGCCCTGACTGCAAAAAAGGCAAGCCCGCAGTGACATTGGCATTGGAAAAACGGATGGTGTCATTTGCAGAAGGCATATCCGCCTGGGTAATCGTAATTTGAGCAAAAGACTGGTTTTCAATAAGAACGAGAGCCAACCAAATGGAAAAAATAAACTTCATAATTCAAATTTTGAGAGAACAAATAACCGAAATTTAATAGAATTTGGAATTCATATATTTAAGAAAGAATCAAATCGGATTGAGGATCCAAAAACGTCCCTTCATTATTTCCGGTTAGATAGAAGTTTGAAGCCAGTTTTTCTGCAATTTGCAATCATGAAAACTCACCGTTTTGGTCCCCTGATAATTGTATTGTTTTTTTTCTTTGTAGGAATCGATTGTTTCAGTCAGGTTGGCATTGGAGAAGATTCCATAAAGGTAATGAGTTATAATTTAACCAATTATGGCAACATTACCACAGAATGCACATCGGCAAACAATGGACTTACCTTAAAAAACCCGGAATTTAAGACCATTATTAAACACATTAATCCAGACATTCTTGGGGTTTGTGAAATGAATACCAACCCGGCCATTGCGACTAATTTTTTGGCCAATGTGCTCAATACGGATGGAGTAACACATTTTAAACGATCTAATCCACAGCCAGAACCTTCTGGTACGCTTACTTCTGTTTTGTTTTTTAACAGTGAAAAGTTAACGCTCAAATTTCAATCATACGCCAACACTTCCGTGCGGTTGGTTCACCATTACCGATTGTATTTAAACACTGAATCATTGGCAACTGGCGACACCGTTTGGATTAACATCCTGGCTTGTCATTTAAAGGCTGGAACCGCTTCTACAGATGTTTCAACAAGAGCCTCCATGGCCACAGCTGTCAGAAACTATTTGAATTCTTTTCCAAAGAAGGAAAACTGCATGATTTTAGGGGATTTCAATGTGTACAGAAGTTCGGAAGCCGCCTTTCAAACATTAACCAATGCAGGAACCAATCCTACTTATCAATTCCTCGATCCAATCAACCGGGTTGGAACCTGGACGGCAAACTCTACCTTTGCAGATGTCCACACCCAATGCCCGATTTTAAGCGGCAATGTTTGTTTTAGCGGAGGTGGTTTGGATGACAGATTTGATTTCATTTTAATGAACCGCCATTTGCTTTTTGATTCGGCAAGATTGGTTTATATGCCAGGAACCTACAAAGCGATTGGAAATGATGGCCTACATTTTAATAAAAGTATCAATGCAAGTCCAGTCAATACTTCCGCTCCGGCAGCCGTAATAAATTCACTGGTTAAAGCCTCTGACCACCTTCCGGTAGTTGCAAGCTTAAAACTAACAGGAACTTTTGTGAGCAATGTTGAAATGAGAAGCATTAACCATTCTGTTGTTTCTTATTTCCAATCCAATTCTTTAAAATTGAGTGGCTTAGAATCAAACCGGCTGGAAAAAATATTGGTTTTTGACATGAATGGAAGAATCATGTATGATGGAAAAGGAAAACTAAGCGGAGAAGAAATCCTTGTTGACTTTCCAGGGTCAAAAACCGGTATTTACAATTTGAGGTTGGTTTTTCAGGATGGAAAGGTTCTTTTTTCCAGAGCAATGAATCCCGGGAATTAACTACTCTACTTCACCAACAACTTCAGCTCCTGCAGTTTTAACAAGGCTTCCACTGGAGCCATTGTATTAATGTCCAGCAACCGGAGTGCCTCTTTCAGCTTTTCTGCTTTTTCATCTACTGGCTGAAAAAGGCTATATTGAATGCTTTGGGCCTTGGGCATTTTTTTCAATGCCTCTTTATTCTGGGCCTTGTCTCTGCTTTTTTCAAGCTGATCCATTATCTCCATTGCCCTTAAAACGACAGCAGTTGGCATACCCGCCATTTGGGCAACGTGAATACCAAAACTATGTTCACTTCCCCCTGGTTTTAACTTTCGGATAAATAAAATCTTATTACCCGCCTCTTTTACTGCAACATTAAAATTCTTTATACCCCCCAGATTCTCACTAAGTTCGTTCAACTCGTGGTAATGGGTAGCAAACAGGGTTTTTGCTCTTCGGTTGGGTTGATTGTGTAAATGCTCTACAATCGCCCAGGCTATGCTAATGCCGTCATAGGTGCTTGTTCCACGACCTATTTCATCCATTAAAACCAGTGAACGGTCGCTAAGGTTGTTTAGGATGGAAGCCGTTTCGGTCATTTCCACCATAAAAGTCGATTCTCCTCTGCTTAAGTTATCACTTGCTCCTACCCTCGTAAAAACCTTATCAACCAAACCGATGGAAGCCGAAGTTGCGGGCACATAAGAACCCATTTGTGCCATCAATACAATGAGCGCTGTTTGCCTCAGCAATGCGGATTTACCCGCCATATTCGGACCCGTAATAATGATGATTTGCTGTTCCGCATCATTAAGGTCAATGTCGTTGGGTACATATTTTTCACCTGCAGGCATTAACCGTTCTATGACCGGATGTCTGCCATCCCGGATTGTAATTGCTTTTTCTTCATTTAGTTCCGGTTGGCAATACTTAAATTCTCCGGCAATCTGGGCAAATGAAATAAGACAATCGGCTTTACCCAACAACCGGGCATTGAGCAAAAGGGGCGTTACATATTGGGCTATGGTTTCTACCAATTGATTAAAAATTCTAAACTCAATCAGGTTTATTTTCTCCTCAGCACCCAAAATCTGTTCCTCATATTCCTTTAGCTCTTCAGTAATATACCTTTCGGCATTGCTCAAAGTTTGTTTTCTTATCCAATCAGTCGGAACCTTGTCTTTGTGCACATTGGTAACTTCAAGGTAATATCCAAAAACTTTGTTGAATGAAATTTTGAGAGAACTAATACCCGTTCTTTGAATTTCAGCTTGGTTAATTTTGAGCAGATAGTCCTTTCCGGAATAGGCAATTTTATGCAAACGGTCCAACTCTTCATCCACACCCGGTTTAATCATTCCACCCTGATTGGAAAGAGCCGGAAGTTCATCATGCAGCTCCTTTTCAATTTTTTCAAGCAATGCCTGGCAAGGATTGAGTTGTGAAGCCAGATGCTTCCAGGCAGTATTTCCAGTCCCGGTACCCGAAAACTGTTCTAGTTTGTCCTTTATTTGAGAAATGATTTGTAACGCTCTTTTCAAAAATCCAACTTCTCTTGGAGAAATTCGCCTGACAGCAGCCTTAGAAACAACACGTTCCACATCTCCAACTTGTTTTAGAACCATTTGAAACTCCCTGGCAAATTCTTCATTTTCAATCATTTGCTCAACCATCTTCTGTCTCTCAAGAATGGGATCAAGGGATTTTAAAGGCATTAAAATCCACTTTCTAAGAAGTCTGGATCCCATCGGACAAACGGTTTTGTCTAAAATATCCACCAAAGGAATTCCCCCTTCATGTTGGGCTTGAACCAACTCCAGATTGCGGATAGTGAACCTATCTAACCATGCAAAATCCCCTTCATCTATTCTACTAATGGCATTTATATGGCTTAACTCCCTATGCTCTGTTTCTGCCAGATAATACAATATAACACCTGCTGCCACAATGGCTTCGGGCCATTCTTCGATGCCAAAACCTTTCAGATTTGCTGTTTCAAAATGCCGGGTCAATAATTCGTAACAAGTTTCATGCTGAAACTGCCAATCATCCAAGGCCGTGGTATAGGCTTTTTCACCGACAAAACCATCTACCCAGGGTTTAGCAGATTTGGCAAAAAGGATTTCTGTGGGCTGGTAAGATTGGAGAACCTTATCGGTTTCAGATTCCAAACCCTGGAAAACAAGATATTCTCCGGTAGAAATATCAACCATGGCCAATCCAACAATCTCCTCGTATTTAAAAACCGAAGCCAGCCAATTGTTTTTTCGGGTATCCAGGACATTGTCACTAAGAGAAACGCCGGGTGTAACCAATTCGGTAACCCCTCTTTTAACAATGCCAACAGCATCTTTAGGATCTTCCAATTGATCGCAAATGGCTACCCTCTGCCCAGCTCTAACCAGTTTTGGTAAATAGTTATCCAGGGCATGATGCGGAAAACCAGCCAATGCTATCTCAGAAGCTGCGCCATTGGACCTTTTGGTCAGCGTAATATTCAATATCTTAGATGCGGTATGAGCATCTTCACCAAAAGTTTCATAAAAATCCCCAACCCTGAAAAGCAACAAGGCTCCAGCATATTTGGCTTTGATAGCCGCATACTGCTTCATTAACGGGGTCTCTTTTGTGGCCATTTTTTAATAAAATTTTTGGGGAGGCAAAGAAAACCAGATTTGGCCAGATAAAGACATAAAAAAAGCCCCATGAAGGAGGCTTGCTTTTTTGTGATCCCGTTTGGATTCGAACCAAAGACCTACTGCTTAGAAGGCAGTTGCTCTATCCAGCTGAGCTACGGGACCTAAATTTTTCTGCGATACCCTTTGGATTCGAACCAAAATCCTTCCCGATTAAAATCGGGATGCTCTATCCAGCTGAGCTACGGGACCTCTTCTGATTTTAAAAAACCACTTGTAAGTCTCTTTTTTTAAAACCGGAGTGCAAATTAAAATAAAATTACGCTCTTTATTGCACACCAACGCCTCAAATATTTTAAACACCCCTCATTATCAGGAAATTTTTTTCGGTTTTTGCCCAAAAGTAAAACCCGGATTATGGCTCAAAAGCAGCCTCATGCCTGGAGAGGTCAATTATTACCAGGAAACCAGGAAAAAAGACAATTGACCATGGGAATTAAAAAAAGAATGAACCAGGGTTTGTGTTTGTCCAAAAGGGCGAATTTGTCTGGGAAAAAATATCCCTTGAAGGAAAAAGCAATGACTGGACAGTTTGATGTGACATACTGGAGAGTCACAATCAAAATTTGAACCAATGCTGAAATATGGTGAAAACGTGTAGGCCAATTCTACTAACCTGAAAGCCCACCGACTGTCCATAAATGCATTGGAAAGGGAGCTCTGAAACTTAGGTAGGAGCGTGGAGTATTGAGAAGGAAATGAAAAGAATAGTTCTTAAAAAACTATATGATAAATAAAAACCAGTATTTTGAAAATGCCCGGAATGTTTTTTCACATTTCAGAGCTGGGTATTGATTGACTTACGGTCAATTAAATATCAGTTCCAGCTTTGACTCCGATTTCTTAGAATTGAAAAATAGTGTTCGGTAAAAAGGCAGTTGGTCCTGAAGACATATGTGCCCGAAAGGAATAATTCTTCAAAACAGGAAAATAAAAAAAGGCCGGAAATTTATCTCCGGCCTCCCGACTTGTACCTTTTAGTGCGGTCAGCTCAAATCTGCGATATACTTTGCTGCCTTTACTGAAATTTCGGTTCTCATTCTGATTTCTTTGTTGGTGATATGATTTAGTATTCTGG
>JAIXQU010000133.1 GCA_027485575.1 Cytophagaceae bacterium | reverse complement strand
TGCCTTCCTGAAACGAGAATCCATTGATACATTGGAAATGGGTGGCATGAAATTGAAACTGACACAACCTCTCCGGTTTAAAAAACTACCGATGAATGAACGCTCAGCCACCAATGCTATGATGGTCCTGATTAGGCACAAAAACCCGAATGCGGAATCGTACAAGGCAATTGTAAACCATATCTGGACGTATCAGGCTGAATCATGGGGGTTTGAAAAAGAGGCCTTATTTCCAGATGGCTTTCCCTCCTACTCGTCGTATCTATCCATTGTTGGTGAAAACTAATTTCAGGAATCATGGAAACAACAAATTTCAAATGCCGGTCAAACAACGAGTGCAAAGCATCGAAAGTGGTTCCGGATCAGAAAGCAATTCAGGCCGCACTGAAATCGGCAAAGAAGAAACCACTGGGATCGAATGCCGTGATCATTGCCCGATATCAATGGTTAAAAACCCGGAACCTGAACCTGCCTGTGGAAATGGAATTACCGAATCTGTGTCTAACCGTGAAAGATGGAAAGCTCATCCGGGCCATTTTTTCGGAAGTGCTGACCCATGTGATTAAAAAGCAGCGGTATCACATTCAAATCCTGAATTAGGATTTCAAAAACCTGGTTCACTCCGAAGTCCAGCCAAAACGCAGGATGCGAAAGCCGAAAAGCAGTTAGAGTAGGCATTCATTTTTAAACTTTATTACCATGGCAAAAGGTGGAAGACCCGCAAATGGTCCAAGTACAACCGGAAACTTATCGGGTGGCGGAAGAGGAAATAATCCTCCTGCTGGTCCGAAGAAGTAAAATCCAAAAACAATATGGTGCAGTCTAGCCACTGCACTGTTGCGAAAATGGATTTGGAAGGCCTGTTGAAAGACAGGCCTTTTTTAATTACCTAAGTTCCAGAGGAAATGGATTGCCTGAGGATATAGAAGGTGAGCTGAAATTGGAATAGAAAAATGATGGATTTGGATTGAAAGGTATTATGTGGTTGGTCAGGAGACACAACCACGGCGCAGCTTTTTAAAAAAAAATGGGTATTAACTATCCAAGATTTTTTGATTTTTTACAGTTGCTAAACATGAATTTTACATGTTAATTGCGTCGCCTGCTTTTCTAAAAACACTTGAAAAAAAGGTGTTCTAATCGCTTTTTATATTCCTTTCCTTCAAGTTATTGCAGGAAATAAAATTTAAATCCCGGCTGGATCTTTAAACACCAAATTAAGAATTAAATGAAAATAACCGTTGTAGGCGGAGGTCCGGGTGGATTGTTTTTTTCCATTCTGGTAAAAAAAGCATGGCCGCAATCTCAAATTAAGGTTCTGGAAAGAAACAAGGCAGACGATGCTTTTGGCTTTGGCGTGGTTTTTTCAGATGAAACCTTGAGTGAGTTTTTAAGCCGTGACCAGGAATTATATGAACTCATCAGAAACCGCTTCGCCTATTGGGATGATCTGGATGTGGCCAGAAATGGAGAATCCATTCGGATTACAGGAAACGGTTTTTGCGGTTGTTCCAGAAAAACTTTGTTGCAGTTGCTCCACCAGAGGTGCAGAGAAGTTGGGGTTGAACTCCAGTTTGAAACCTTTGTGGAAGACTTAACTACCCTTTCAGATTCTGATATGGTTGTTATTTGTGATGGAATCGGAAGTGGAATCCGCTCACAATTGAACAAGGTCTTCAACACCAAAGTTGAATTAAAAAGCAATCGGTTCGTTTGGCTCGGGTCCACCCGCCCATTGGATGCATTTACCTACTTTTTTCGCTCTACGCCATGGGGCACATTCGTGGCTCATACCTATCAATATGAAGAAGGAAAAAGCACCTGGATTTTCGAAACTACGAATGAAACCTGGCTTAAAGCTGGTTTTGAGGTAGAAAATGAAACAGAAACCATCGCCAGGGTTTCAGAGATTTTTAAGGAAGAACTGCAAGGTCATCCCCTTATTTCCAACAAATCGAACTGGAGGCAATTTCCGATGGTGACCAATGAAAAATGGAGCTTTGGAAATATGGTTTTGTTGGGAGATTCAAAAGCATCGGCACACTACTCGATTGGTTCGGGTACCAAACTGGCGATGGAATGTGCCATCGGATTGGCAGATGCGGTGTTGCAAAACAGAGACAACGTGCAGTCAGCCTTTCTTGCTTATGAGAAAAAAAGAAGAAACCCTGTTTCTATGATTCAGCATGCGGCCAATGTCTCATTGGATTGGTTTGAACAAATGGACAGGCACATGAAGCATGACTTTTTGCCTTTTGCCTTTTCAGTGATGACCCGATCCAAAAAGGTAACGTATGAGAATCTTGCGCTCAGAGACCCTGGATTTACCCGCAAGGTTTTAGAACATTTTAATAAGCAAAACGGGAATTTAAATGGCCTTACCCCTGCCGGATTTCTTCCTTTTAAACTCAGAAAACTCGAGCTGAAAAACCGGATTGTGATGAGTCCGATGGGCCAATACGCAGCAAATGAAGGTCTTGTATCCAACTGGCACATGGTGCATTACGGAGCCAGAGCAACCGGAGGGGTTGGACTCATCCTCACCGAAATGACGGCCATATCTGAAACTGGCAGAATTACCATCGGTTGTGCCGGAATATGGACAGAAAAACAAGCCATGGCCTGGAAAGAAATTGTGGACTTCATTCATCAGAATACGGAATCAAAAATAGGAATCCAACTGGGCCATTCCGGAAGGAAAGGGGCCATTAAAAAACCCTGGGAAGGAAAAAATATTCCCATATCAAACCCCTGGGAACTGATTTCTGCCTCTGCGATACCATATCACCAGGGAATGGCAACACCCAGGGAAATGGATGAAAAGGATATGGCGCAAATCCTTGAACAATTTGTAAACGCTACTAAAAATGCAGAAAAGGCTGGTTTTGACATAATTGAACTTCAGGCGCATCATGGTTTTTTGTTGGGTTCATTCCTTTCACCTTTAACCAATCAAAGAAAAGACGACTTTGGCGGAACCATAGAAAACCGGTTGCGTTTTCCACTTCAGGTTTTTAAAGCAATCAGAGAAGCCTTTCCGGTGGACAAACCCATCTCAGTTCGCCTTTCGGCAAGCGACTGGGCAGAAAACGGCTTATCAGAAAATGAACTTTTGACAATCGCCCAGGCATTCAAAGTTGCAGATGCCGATATCCTGAATATTTCAAGTGGTGGAACGGTAGAAAACCAAAAACCACCGATTGGCAGAATGTGGCAAACTCCTTTTTCTGATGTGGTTCGAAATACGGTTTCAGTACCAACGATTACCACTGGTTTTATCCAATCCATCGACCAAATCAACACGTTGCTTTTAAATGGAAGGGCGGATTTGATTGCACTTGGCAGGCCTTTACTTTTAGACCCTTCTTTTGCCATTCATGCCCAGGCCTGGGAGGGAATGGCTGAGGACCAAACCAGCATTCCAATCCCATATCAACAAGCAGTTGGCCATCAATTTTCGATAGTAGCCAGCGAAAGAAAAGCAATGGACGGCATGAAAAAACAGTTGAAACCCGCTTCTCATAAAAAATCATAGCAAAATTGTTTATGAAAAATTTCGAAGATGACTTTTCAAACAGGAACTTACCGGATGTCCTTGACCAGCCTGTTTATCTGTTAGACCAGCCTGGGTTCGAATTTCCGGCTGATTTAAATTGTGTTTCAGAAATTCTGGACAAGCACATCGTAGCTGGAAATGGAGCAAAAATAGCCCTCAGGACTTCAGAAAAAACGTGGACCTATCAGGAATTGTACGACAAAGCAAACCAGATAGCCCATGTCCTGGTGGAAGATTTAAAATTGGTTTCAGGAAACCGGGTTTTAATCCGTTCCTACAACAATCCCATGTTTGTGGCTGGTTGGTTTGCCATCTTAAAAGCAGGTGGAATTGCGGTTTCAACCATGCCACTTTTGAGAAGTAAAGAGCTCTCGGTCATTATTGATTGCGGTGAAATAAGCCATGCCCTTTGCGATTACAGACTCAGCGAGGACTTGAATTTGGTGGAGCCTGGTTTTCTGAAAAAAGTGTTGACTTTTGATGGTACCGGCCAAACAAAACAAGAACTTGAAGTATTGTCAGAAACCAAGCCCAAGGAATTCCAAAACTTTGATTCCGGGGCTGAATCTGTGGCCTTGATAGGTTTTACATCCGGAACCACGGGCAAACCAAAAATGACAGCCCACTTCCATCGGGATGTCCTTTTGATTTGCAAGGCCTTTCCGCCTTTTGCCTTGCAGATTAAACCCGAAGACATTGTCACCGGAAGCCCTCCTATTGGATTTACTTTCGGTCTGGGAGGTCTGGTTTTGTTCCCGCTTTATTATGGTGCCTCCAGTTTTTTGATTGAGAAACCTGGCCCGGACATCCTTTTAGAGGCCATTTCAAAATACAAGGCAAGTATTTGTTTTACGGCGCCAACGGCATGGAAAACATTAACGGCAAAAGTCAGGGATTGTGATATTTCCTCTTTGAGAAAGTGCATTTCAGCGGGAGAAGCCCTTCCTGTCAAAGTCAGAGAAGACTGGTATTCAGCCACTGGCCTTAAAATAATTGATGGAATTGGAGCCACTGAATTGCTGCATATTTTCATCTCTTCCACTGAAGACAATCAAAAACCAGGCGCCATTGGGAAACCCATTCCCGGATATATGGCCTGTATTTTAGACAACAATGGAAATGAAGCCCAGGTTGGCGAAATTGGCCATTTGGCCGTCCGGGGAATTACCGGTTGTAAATATCTTGGGCGAAGGGAAAAGCAAATAGAATATGTAAAAAACGGCTGGAATTTGACCGGAGATTTGTTCAGAAAAGATGAGGACGGCTACTTTTTCTTTGTATCCCGAAGCGATAATTTAATCATCTCCTCCGGGTACAATATCGCAGCCATAGAGGTAGAATCTGTGCTTTTCGCCCATCCGGAAATTTCTGAATGTGCGGTATTTGGACTTCCCGATGAAGACAGAGGTCATGTGGTTTGTGCCTGTCTGATTTTGAAAAATCAGGAATTGGCTACAGATACTTTTGCCAAAGAAATTCAGGATTGGTTCAAAAAAGAGGCTGCTCCTTATAAATATCCAAGAAAAATTGTTTTTATGGAGACACTTCCAAAAACAGAAACAGGGAAAATTCAATACTTTAAATTAAAAGAAACATTTCAATGAATCTTGTAAAAGCATTCAAAAAAGAAGAGAAAATCCGGTTTCAACATGTTGATTATGCGGGCATTGTATTCTATCCCCGTTTCCTCGAAATGTTAAATGCACTGGTAGAAGATTGGTTTGAAGAGGCACTTCAAAGACCTTTCAGCCAGATGCACAAAACAGGCGGCATACCGACCGTGGATTTAAAAGTCCAGTTCAGAAAAGCGGCGAGGTTGGGAGAAACACTTTCGAAATATCTTTGGGTGAAATCGCTTGGCGGCTCATCTGTCCAACTGGGATTCAGGTTTGATGATGAAACCGGAAATATCTGCCTGGAAGGCGAAGTAGTTCTCGTCAATGTCGTTATTTCTGAGAATAGGAATGACATTAAATCAAGTGCATTTTTGCCGGAAATCAGGGATAAAATGGAACAATTTATTATTCTTGATTCCTTTTCAGAAATCAGCTAAAATTTGAATATGAAAGACTTACCCCGATTCAAAGCGGCAGCCGTTCAAACCAGTCCGGTGTACCTCGACCCGACGGCCACAACCGAAAAAGCATGTTCGATAATCAAAGAAGCCGCTGGAAAGGGCGCTTCCCTCATAGCCTTTCCGGAGGTTTTTATTGCCGGATATCCCTATTGGAACTGGGTTTTAAATCCGATTCAAGGGAGTAAATGGTATGAAAGGTTGTATAAAAGTGCGATAACCGTTCCGGGACCAGAAGTAGCACTTTTGTGTAAAACCGCTAAAGAGAATAACATCCATGTGGTGATGGGCATAAATGAAAGAGGAGAAAGCCTCGGCGAGATTTACAATACCATTTTAATCATTGATGCCACTGGCCATCTGATAGGAAGACACCGAAAATTGGTTCCAACCTGGGCCGAAAAACTAACCTGGACCGGAGGGGATGGTTCCTCGCTTAAAGTATATCCGACAGAAATCGGCCCGCTCGGAGTTCTGGCCTGTGGCGAAAATACCAACACGTTGGCTCGTTTTACACTTCTGGCCCAGGGCGAGTTGATTCATATTGCCAGTTATATTTCTTTGCCGGTAGCTCCGCCGGATTACAACATGGCTGAGGCCATTAAAATCCGGGCAGCAGCACATTCATTTGAAGGAAAGCTCTTTACCATCGTATCCTGTTCCACCATTTCCAAAGAAATGATTGAAATTTTAAAGGAAGATATGCCGGATATTGAGACCATGTTTAGCCGGAAAGATTCTGCATTTTCCGGCATCATCGGGCCAAACGGAGCAACCGTAGGCGACCCATTGATTGATGACGAAGGCATCGTTTATGCAGACATTGACCTGAACAAATGCATTCAACCCAAACAAATGCACGACATTCTCGGCCATTACAACCGATTCGATATTTTTGATTTAAGGGTGAATATAGCACCGCTTAAACCCATTACCTTTATAGATAAGCGTTTAGAATTTAATAGTTTAACCACCAATATGCCGGACAACGGCTAACCATATATGGATTCGAAATTTGACGACAATATGATTGGAAGGGCCAGGGTTGGCACCTCACCGGAATTGGAAGCCTATTACCAGGAATTGGAAAAACTTGGGGCCGGGGCACTTTGGACGGTGGCCAATGACATTGAACCCTGGGAGCCCAGAGCAAATTCAATACCCATGCTTTGGCGGTATAAAGACCTCAGGGACCTTGTCTTAAAGGCTACTGATTTGGTAACACCAGAACAAGCCGGAAGAAGGGTTGTCTATTTGGTGAATGACAAAAGAAAAGACGTAAGTGCCGCCGTTGGTTGGTTGTACACCGGAATTCAGGCTACGCTTCCCGGAGAATCGACTTCAGCGCACCGGCACCGGGCTTCTGCTTTGCGATTTATCATGGAAGGCAGTGGCGGTTACACGGTGGTCGATGGAAACAAAATAAGTTTAGGGGTAAATGATTTTGTAATCACACCAAACTCAACCTGGCATGAGCATGGGGTAGAGCCGGATGGAAAAACCTGCTTGTGGCAGGATGGTCTGGATATTCCACTGGTCAATGCCCTGGAGGCAAATGACTATGCGGTTTTTGATGGCAAACAACCCTTGTCAAAACCGGTGAACTATTCGCCTATGAGTTATTCAGGTTCAGGGCTTATTCCTGCAGACAGAGAGTGGGTTAAGCCCTATTCTCCACTTTTTAAATATTCCTGGGAGTCAACCTATGAAGCATTGATTCAGGCATCTAAAGTGAGTGACGGCTCTCCATTTGATGGCATCCTGATGCAATATTCAAATCCATTAACCGGTGGCCATGTGATGCAAACCATGGGGGCAAATATGCAAATGCTCAGGCCAAAAGAACATACAAAAGCACACAGGCACACAGGTTCTTTTGTGTACCAATGTGCCAAAGGAAAAGGATATTCCATCATCGGTGGAAAACGCTTTGATTGGGCTGAAAGGGATATTTTTTGCGTGCCTTCCTGGGCATGGCATGAGCATGTAAATCTTTCTGAAACAGACGATGCCTGCTTGTTTAGTTTTCATGATTTACCGGTAATCCAGGGCTTGGGTCTATACCAGGAAAGACAACTTGAAGACAACAATGGCTTTCAAATTTTAACGAAATAACACATGAAACTTCTTAGCTATAAAACCAAAACCTCCGAAGCCAGATTGGGATTCCTGCACAATGACCAGATTGTGGATGCAGAAGCCTTCGGAAAAATCGTCTCCTACCCCATTCCATCATCTCTGTTGGAGTTGATCGATTTGGGAGAAAAGGCGGTTTCAGAAATCGGAAAACTTCTCAAAAACGCTGAAAAGGAACAATTGGATAAATGCCTTGTTCCCAAAGAATCTGCGAAAATTCTGGCACCGATTCCAAAACCGCGAAAAAACATTTTCGGCATTGGCCTGAATTATACGGAACACGTGGCTGAATCGGCCAGGACATTGGATACATCCAAAGAACTTCCTCAAAAAGCCGTCATTTTTTCTAAGCCGCCAACCGCCGTCATTGGTCCGGAAGATGAAATTCTACACAATCTTTCCATCACCCAACAACTTGACCATGAGGTAGAACTTGCTGTAATCATTGGAAAAAAAGCAAAAAATGTAAAAAAAGAAGATGCGTTGGATTATGTGTTTGGCTACACCATCATCAACGACATAAGCGCCAGAGATTGCCGCAGGGCAGGCCAATGGATTGTAAGCAAAGGGCAGGATACTTTTGCACCGATGGGCCCGATTTTATTGACAAAAGATGAAATCCCTGACCCGCACAATCTTAATCTTTCCCTTACGCTCAACGGCATCGAAAAACAGAATTCAAACACCCGGTTTATGCTATTCAATATCAATGATTTAATCGAAGATTTGAGTGCAGTTTTTACCCTTGAACCCGGCGATATCATTGCCACGGGAACTCCAGCCGGCGTAGGTGCAGGAAAAAATCCGCCTGAATGGATGTGGCCCGGCGATGTGGTAGAAGCGACTGTGGAAAAAATTGGCACCCTCAGAAATACGATTCAGGAAATTAAATCCATTTAATATGTCCAGTAAAAAAACATACCGAATTGGTCAGGTAGTTCCTTCCTCCAATGTGACCATGGAAACGGAAATCCCAGCCTTGTTCCGATCAAGAGAAACCATTGCCAGTGAGCGATTTACATTTCATTCCAGCCGGATGCGGATGAAAAAGGTTACCCAGGAGGAATTGGCTGCAATGGATGCTGCTTCCCTGAAATGCGCCATCGAATTGTCGGATGCCCGGGTAGATATTATGGGGTATGCCTGCCTCGTGGCCATCATGAGTATGGGCCGGGGATACCACTGTGTTTCTGAAGTCAATCTACATGAAGAAACGGTAAAAAACGATTCACCAACCCCGATTGTCACCTCTGCCGGCGCATTGGTAAAAGGACTTCAGGCGTTGGGTGCAAAAAAAATTGCACTGATCATGCCCTACATGAAGCCTTTGGCTGAAAAGGTTGTCGATTATCTGGAAAACCAGGGTTTCATTATTTCGGACTGGGTAGCCCTTGAAATTCCTGACAATCTGGAGGTGGCAGCACAAAATCCTCTTAACCTTCTCGAGATTTATAAACGCCTGAATCTGAAGGATATTGATGTTTTGGTCGCCTCAGCTTGTGTCCAGATGCCTTCGCTTGAAGCCATTGACCTTTTGGAGAAAGAAGTTGGGATTCCGGTAACCTCGGCAGCCGTGTGCACCACCTGGGAAATGCTTAAAAAACTGAACCTGGATACAAAGATTCCAATGGGTGGAAGTTTGCTTTCCGGGAAATTTTAAAGTGTAGAAGAAATCTAATTCTAAGGTTAGTATAAACAGAAAGCCATAAGGGTTTGCATTTTTATCCTTTTTATTGAATTCCAAAAGAATATAATCCCGAAATAAACAATAGGATTTAAATGATTGATTATTTGTGTTTTAGCCTCTCATAACCAAGTCCTAATAACCAATCTGGGATAAAAAAGGCCCTAACCAAAAAGGAAAGGGCCTGGTGAAAAATACAGTGATTTTAAGTTATCGCAGTAGGGTTATGTCTCCTACCTTGGTTTCTGTTCTTCCATCTACAAAGCGACACCAGATTTTGTACACATACACATCTGATTTGCAATTGGTTCCATTATAAGTTCCATCCCAGCCTTTGTTAAGGGTGGTGCTTTCGAATAAGAACTGGCCCCATCTGTTAAAGATTTGAAGCCTCATTTCTGTTACACCTTCGGTTAAAGGATAGAAAATATCGTTTGTCCCATCTTCTTTATCCAGATATCCTTCTGAGCTTCCATCCTTTCCAGGGGTAAACGCATTGGGTACGATGACAAGGTTTCCTTTTTCTACAATTGCCCCATTCAACAAAGTATCTCTGTCCACACAACCTTCCGGAGAAGTGGTCAACAAGGTAATTGTATAACTGCCTGGTTGTTTGTATTGGTGTACAGGATCTTTTTCCCGACTTACAGAGCCATCACCAAAATCCCACTCATAAGTCCAACCTGCCTGTGGGTAGCGAACAAAACAGTTCATCTTCTCCTCAGGAATTTTTAATGCCCTTGGTGCTTTTGGTACAGTAGTAAAACTTGCATCCGGATTTTCGAAAACTGTAATAATGTTATCTCGCTTGAGGGTAGTTTCCCCTCCCGGGCCAGTAACCCGCAGAGATACAGAATATTGACCAGATTGTTCATATCTCTTGGATGGATTTTGCTCAGTACTTGTAGTTCCATCACCAAAAGTCCAGAAGTAGTTGTTGCCAAATTTCGACTTATTTCTAAACTTCACTAATAATGGAGCACAACCACTGGTATCTGGTCCGAAATCCGCAACCGGTTTGATGGGCTTTATTTCAAAAGTCTTACTTACAGAGTCCACACAACCATTGGCATTGTAGGCATACAACGTAACTTTGATTGTTGTACTCGTAAGTTCAGAAACAACCGAAGCATAATTATGACTCACATTTAATCCACCTGAAGTATCCTGGGTCTTGTCACCAAAAACCCATTTATACCTCCAATTGGGTCTGAAAGGTGTTATGTTACTGAAATTCACTTCTGTTTGAGGCAATTGCAAAACTCCGGGATTGATGTTAAAGTCCGGATTTGGTTTTGCATAGACAGTCACAGGCATGGATATTGCTTTGTTGCATGCCGGTGCAAATGAAGGATTACTGATGGCCAGCAAGGTGACATTGAAAGTGGTATCCCTACCGCCCGTGTAGTTGAATATATGGGTTGGATTGGCAATGGACGAAGCTGGACTATTGTCACCAAAAGTCCATTGGTAAGCACCTCCGGGGTTGTTGCTCAGGTTGGTAAACTTCACAGAAAGTGGGGAACAACCGTTTCCAGTCATTGAAAACTCTGCCTTCACATCAGGATTTACAAGGATGTTTCTGGCAAGCGAGCTGTAGCATCCATTGTTGGTCCAGACGTGTTGTTCTACCCGCACATTCATTTGTTGGGAGAAAGGATTACTAAATGTGGTATCCCAGTTGATGGCATTGGTAAACAAGGTATCAGTTCCTGCAATACTGGAAATGACCCACATGGTAGAATCGGCCAATTCAGAATTGTTCACAAACTGAACCGGAAGCGGGCCACAACCTGAATAGGTATTGGCTGAAAAACTTGCTTTCGGATTGGCAAAAACACGGATGGTTTTGTAAGCCGTATCCGGACAACTAAAACCTTGACGGGAAGCTATCAATCGTACCTGATAAACAACATCCTGCTGGGTAGTATTGGTAAATGTTTTTACTGGATTGGCGACAAGTGATGCGTTTGAACCATCGCCAAAATCCCAGATATACCGGTTGGCATTTTGAGAAAGTGCACCTGCCAGTTGCATTGTCAATGGCGAACAGCCCACTGAATCGGCCACTCCAATTCTGGCAATGGTGAAAGGACTTACGGTAATTGCTTTGAAAGAAGTATCCGTACATCCTTTATCGGTCACTGTCACAAACATGACATTGAACGGAACATTTGCAGAAGGATTGTAATTCACAAATGTGTGAGAAACATTTAAACTATTGGTATCCAAAACGGTGCCATCACGAAAATCCCAAACAAACCGGCTTCCCATATTTGGCTGTGCCGACAATTGGCTAAGCAACGGTGAACATCCGGATTCCGGAGAAGCAGAAACCACCCCTGCATCTGGTTTTGGGAAAATCCAGACCTTTTTACGAATTGTGTCAGAGCAACTTGATACAAGATTATTTCTAACAATCAGCATGACCTCTGCTTCCCTGATAACCGTACTGTTGTTGATAAATGAGAAAACGAAAGAACTGTTTGTACTTGAAACCGGGGTTCCGTCCACAAACCAGGATGAGGAACTACCAGGTGAGGATAGATTCACAAATGAAACCTTCAACGGAGAACATCCTGAATCCACGCTTTGTGTAAAATCTGCTGCGACAAAAGGTGCTACTGTAAATTGCTTTTCAAGACTATTTACACAGCCTTTGCTGGAATATGCAAACAAAGTAACTTTTACGGTTTTGATTTGAGCTGAAGTATTGGCAACAATGGTATCTACATTTAAGGCAGATATTTCAGTTTGAAATCCACCGGAATTGAATTTCCAAAGTGAAGAATCAGCCAATTCTGATTGGTTGGTAATACTTACCGAAAGGGGCTGGCAGCCGCTAATCGGGTTGATGTTAAACTCCGGAGTTGGCCTTGGATTGACACATACCTTGAAGTATGAAGTATCTGCACATTCAACCCCTGATTTCTGGGCTATCAATCTTACGGTGTGGCATTCAGTAGTGTCTGAAATATTTACAAATGTAAAATTTGGATTCATCAATGAACTGGTACCCAATCCGCCAAAATCCCACAGATATTGGTTGGCGTTGGTAGATTGAGAACCTGTAAAAGAAGCCTGATAAGGCGTACAACCAAGGCTGTCATCAGAAACAATGGCGGCTTTAACCAAAGGACGAACGATTACATTTTTATACGTTGAATCTGAACAGCCTTGCTGATTAAATGTAACCAAACGAACCCTGAAAGTTCGATTGTTGATTGAGTTTGTGTTGGAAAAAACATGAAAGACTTCCTGGCTGTTGGTATCCAATTCTGAACCATCGCCAAAATTCCATAGGAAGCGGGATGCCCCGACAGAATTTCCCACAAAGTCTATTCTAGCCGGGCTGCAAGCAATTTCCGGCATTGCATTGATTACACCCGCATTTGGCTTTGGATATACTGTTACATAAGAAACGATGGTATCCATACATTCCTGAGCCATTGATGAGCGGGCAATCATTTTTACTTCAAAGGTCTTATTGGTCAAACCGTTATTTTCAAATGTATAATTGAAATTCGTAAGCAGAGTACTTACAAGTTGACCATCTACATACCAATTGACAAGATTTCCTGAAAGCGATTGATTCACAAATCTAACTTTCAAAGGCGAACAACCAGAATCTGCGGATTGTGTAAAAGCAGCCTGAACCAGTGGATAAATGGTTATCGTTCTGGTTTTTGTATCAGAACAACCCAATTGATTTACTGCCGTTTGGCTGACATCAACTGTTAAATTCATATTGCTTTCGTCGTTCACAAAAACGGTATCAAACGTCGTTGAAACAACGGGATGACTTACTGTGAGTCCATTTCCGGAAAAATTCCAGGTTGCGGAAATGGCACCTGTTGTCAAATTGGTGATAGAAACCGGCAATGGATTGCAACCAACCAAAGGATTTGGTGCAAACTCAACAACAGGTTTTGGGAAAACCCTGAGTTTAAACGTGGTGGTATCCGGGCAATTAACCCCTGTCCTATCGGTTATTAGTTGGATGCTGTAGTTTTGTATACTATCGGTTGTATTGTTGAAAACCTTAACCGGAGTAGCCAGAACAGAGCTGGTACCATCTCCAAAATCCCAGCTGTAAATATTTGAATTGATTGAATTCAATCCATTTAGTCCCACTGAGTAAGGAGTACAACCTACTGTGTCGCCTGAGGTAATGACCGCAGTCACAGTTGGTTTGATACTGACCAGTTTCGAGGTATTGTCACTGCATCCAAATTCATTGCTCACCACCAGTTTAATGTTGAAATTTCTGGTCGTAAGACTTGCATTGTTGATAAAATTATGTGATGCCACCGCCACATTGGTATCTAAAACAGAACCATCATTGAAATCGTATTGATACTTTGTGGCACCAAGCGCATTGCTGAATAAATTGATGGTTACGGGCGAGCATCCATTGTCTGGCACGGCACCAAGAACACCGGCAACAGGTCTTGGAAAAACCTTAATAAAATGAACCATGGTATCCATACAACCAGAATTCAAAACACTGGCAACCAATAATTTTACTTCAAAAATCTTTACGGATTGGGTCGGATTGACAAAACTATAATTAAACTGACCGGCAGCATTGTTTACCAAAACACCATCTACAAACCAACTCGAGGAAGACCCGGGAGCAGACAAATTGGTAAAATTGACAGGTAAAGGCGTGCAACCAGAATCCTGACTCTGAACAAAATCTGCGTTTACAAATGGGCTAACGGTAATCAATTTGGATGAAGATGCAAGGCATCCTTTATCCGACCTGACGAAAAGCTCAGCCTTTACTATCTGATTGAGTGAAGTGGAATTTGCGAATGTGGTATCAAACCCATTCAATCCCTGGATGGTATCAACCGCAGGACCTGAACTTATTACCCAGAAACCTGAAGTTGCCAGTTGGGAATTATTGGTAAACTGCACTGCCAATGGCTGACATCCGGCATTTGGACTTGCATCAAAATCTGAAATCGGTTTTGGATTTACCTGAATAGAAACAAAAGCTGTATCCGGACATCCAATTCCAGCCCGGTCGGCAATCAACCTGACTTTGAAAGTCCGCACAGTGTCACTTGAATTTGTAAAAATCCGGTTTACACTTGAACCCGTTGCCGTGCTGCCATTGCCAAAATCCCAAAGGAATGAATTGGCATTAACCGAGGCAGCCCCTGAAAACGAAACTGAAATTGGGCTACAACCTACTGTATCAGAGGCGATAATTCCTGCTGTTACATTTGGCCGAACATTTATCAATGTAGAAGTGCTGTCTGCACAGCCGTATCCATTGACAGCCACTTGCCAAACGGTAAATTGAGAATTGATGGTCGAGCTCAGGTTGTAAAATGTATGGTTTACATTTTGAGAAGTAGTATCCTTTGTAGTTCCATCACCGAAATCCCATGTATATTGATTTGCAAATGAAGCCGAACCTGTAAATTCAACATAAAGAGGAGAACAACCATTTTCTATCGAGGCAAAAATATTGCCTGCCAATGGTTTTGGGAAAATGGTAATCAGTTTTGAAATGGTGTCTTCACAAGCTGTGGTGATTGAGTTTTTAACCACCAAACGGATTCTGAATTGCTTCGGAATGGAATCATTGTTTTCAAAAAGCTCGGTGATTCCACTTAAGCTATTTCCTTTGAAAACATCATTAACATACCATTCTGCCACATTTACACCCGGAGAAGATGTATTGTTAAAAGTAATTTCAGCAGGTGAACAAACTGAATCCCGGGTGGCAGTGAAGCCTGCAACTACCCTTGGATTTACCTGAAAATTGATGGTTTTAACGGATGTACATCCAAAAACATTGGCACCCTTCAAGGTAACCCATTTGGTTTGAGGAATAACGGTGTTGTTTATGAAATTTCTATAAACGACACTGTCGAGGTTTGTTGCCAAAGTATCTGGCAGGTACCATGTAAAAGTATCTACTCCAGCAAAACTTACAGGCTGAAATCCAACATTAACCGGACTGCATCCTGTTGAAGGATCCATCGTAATTGTGAGATCTACCAATGGCTTTGGCCATACAGTGATATTTCTTGTAGCCGTATCAGGACAGCCAAAAGTAGAATTTGAGGCAACCAATTGAACCTTGTAAACCTTTGAATCTGTATTCGAAGTATTATCGAAAGAATAAGTAAGGAATGCAGGTGAATTGCTTACAGGAATTCCATCCAATAACCATGCATAATTGTTGGCCGCAGGGCTTGAAGTGGAATTGGCGAAAACTGCAGCAAACGGGGCACAACCTGCCGTATCAGGAGAGGTATTAAAACTTGCTTTCAAACCTGGAAAAACACTTACCTGAACAACTGTAGAATCTTTGCAACCATCAGCTCCGGTAACAACCACCTTGAAATCATAGGTTAAGATGTTACCTGAAGTATTGGTTAAAATCCTATCAAAAGGTTGTCCGTTATTCAATACAGTATCTAGCTGATAAACAGATTGATTGCTAAGTTTTCTAAACCATTCAAATTGAACTCCACCCTGGGAATTGCTGGCGGTAAGGCTTGTTCTTAGAGGCGAGCAACCACTGGTCGGAAATGCATTGGCAGCAACAACCGGCTTACGGTAAATGGTAACAAAACGGGTAGCCGTATCTACGCAAGCATTGGCAAAACTGTTTTTGGCAACCAATTGGATGGTATAAATCCTGGTAGAAGAAAAAGAAGAATTGGTAAATGTTTGGTTGATGCCTGTTGAAGAATTTCCTACCAGAATTCCATCGACAAACCACTCAAAAACATTGGCTCCAACCGATGAACTATCATTCAGAAAACTTACCGCTAAGGGAGAACAACCTTCTGTGGCCGATTGGCTAAAACCTGCAGTAACCTTAGGATTAACAACCAAAGACTTCGAAATTAAAGCTTTACAGCCATTCGGAGTTTCAACTTTTAATTTAACAAAATGTGTAAAAGGCTGATTGCCGGTATTTGTATAATTTCTATAAACCGTAGTATCCTGGGTAGTTAACAGAGAATCCGCAGCATCATACACCCATTCGTAAGTCGAAATCAGGCCTTTAACATTTGGGATAAAACTGGCCATCACTGGTGAACAACCTGAAGAAGGCAAAGTAACCACATTGAAGTCTGGCGTAGGTCTTGGAAAAATGGTTACAATTTGACTGGCTTCCCTGGCGCAACCACTGCTGCTAACCGCTTGAAGTGTTACCAGATATTGTGTATTCGCAGTATCTGACTGTCCAGTGAAAGTATAATCAAAAACCAAAGGCGTTGGGTCAAACTGTGGAATGCTATCAATTTTCCAAACATAAGTTGTACCTGCAGGTCCGGTTGAAGTATTGGTAAAAGTCAGCTTAACCGGAGAACATCCCTGAAGTGTGGCCGCTGTAAAAGAAGGGGCAACATCCGGAAATACAGTCACAGCTGAAAAAGAAGAATCTTTACAAAGTCCATTACCTTCTACTACCAATTTAATTTGATAGTTAATGGCTCCGGTAGTTGAGTTTGTGATGGTATAGTTAAAAGTATCTGGAGAAGTAGTGGTTTGAATCCATGTATAAACCGTATCTGTAGACTTTTTATAATACCAGGAGTAAGTGGTTCCACCTGCAGTTCCAATGGCACTTAGCTGAACCTGTAAAGGAGAGCAGCCATTTGCCGGACTGGAATTTAAGACAACTGTTGGCTTTGGTAAAACCCTTATTTTTAATGTATTGGAAGTATCTGTACATACATCTCCCTGACCTCTGGCCACCAAATAAATATTATAAACAGCGGTATCAGTTGCAGAATTGTTCTGAAAAGTTTGTTGAGGAATATCCTTATTAAAAAACACTGGCAATCCATTTCTGAACCATGTAAAACTGGTGGCTGAAGTGGAAGATAGATTGGTAAAATTGGCTACCAAAGGAGAGCAACCCAGGGTGTTATCCACTATGGCATTTGCCTTTACTTTTGGCCTGATATTCATGGATTGTAATGCCGTATCTGTACATCCAAAATCATTTTTAACAATCAACTGAATATCATAAGCCTGCGTTGCAATGCCATTGTTGAAAAATGCCTTAAAAAATGGAATGCTATCCGTTGCAAAAATTGCGGGTGAAGAATCAGAAAATGTCCAGTTGTAAGTTGTTGCTCCCTGGCTTCCTCTTGCTTTTAAGCGCATGGTGGTAGGCGAACATAGGCTGGAAGGATTGATTTGGTCTCTTACAAAACCGGCCAAAGGCTTCGGCAAAACGGTAACTGTATCTGAGAACTGGGATTCACAAATCGGGCTTCCGTTGTCATCGGTAACCACGAGTGTAACCACATATCTGGTAACGGAAGTATAATTGTTGTTATAAAACTGATAGAAAAACCCACGGTTAGGTCTGTTGGATAAAGCAGGCACACCCAAACCCGGAGCCCCGAGTTCATTCACATACCATGTATAATTGTTATCCGTCTGGGTACTGAAATTCGAAAAGTTAACCGCCAACGGACTGCAACCAGAATCAACATCCAATGTAAAATTGGCAATTACGGTTGGCCGGATTCTGATCATTCTGGAAACCGGAGGACTGGTACAACCTTTGTCTGATTTGGTGACCAAAGTTACATTGTAGGTCCTGTCCGTGCTGGTTGTATTTTCAGGAAAAAACCGGGAAACCAATGAAGCATTGGTATCAATAATACCTGGTGTTCCATCTGAAAAACTCCATGTAAAGGTAGTGGCAGATACTGAACTTGAGGCATTAAATATTACGGGAGATGCACCACATGCTGCTTCCGGAGTGGCGGTAAATGAGGCTGTAGGCTGAGGATAAACAGTGATTGGCTTAACCACTGTATCGACACAACCTGCTACCGAGGTGGCAGTCAGTTTAATGTTGTACTGAATTGGAAGCGTACCCGTATTTACAAAGTTTCTAACCGGATTTTGCTGACTACTGCTTGTTCCGTCTAGTTCAACAAAAGACCAGTTGTAAGCTCCGATTCCGTTTCCTGTTGCTGAAAATGTAACAGAAGTATTATGGCAAACCTCCGCCGGGGCAACAATGGCAGGATTGGGCATTGGATAAATAATAATCACCTTTTGCGCCCTGTAAACACAAACACCATTGCTGGTAATGGTTAGTCTTACCGTGTCCCTTTTAAAAGAGGTACCATTGTTTACATAGTTCTGAAGAGGCGGATTTTCACCAACGAACGTATTTCCATTTCCAAAGCTCCATGTATAGGTATGAGAACCATCCGTCGGAATTCCAATGGACTGATTCACAAAAACAACATCATTGATTGGGGTACAGCCATCTATTACTGAAGCAGAAAATGCAGCTTGTTTGGCTGGTGGAATTTTAACCAGAACAGGTGCAGTTGTAGAAACGCAGGTATCGGGCGAAGTTCCGGAAACCGCCCTTAAAGTAATGTAGTAAAATGTGGAATCACCCGGAGGGAAATAAGGCAGACTGTAAGAGAAAGTATCTTTTGCCAATCTTATTTCTTTTGCAAAAAAGGAAGTTCCTCTTTTGATAATCCACTCATATTTTTGAGAGACTCCATTGGTTTGATTCATCAAGGTTATCATTCCCGGATTACAAACATCTCTTACCCATTTAAAAGAAGGTACGGCAGATGGCAAAACTGTGACCTGCATGGAATCTACTTTTGGGCAACGGTTCGGAGATTGAACCGTAAGTTTCACCCAATAGGTTCCCGGATTAAGATATGTATGTCCGGTTAACCGGTCTGTACCCTGAACATTGTTAAAATTTGTGGTTATGTTGGAAGCGGAGTTGTACACAGTGCCGTCCCCCATTTCCAGTTTCCAGGAGATATGGTTCCAATTGCTTTTTAAGCCTCTGCGGTTGGCAGAAGCAGATGGAATCACACTTGAACTATCTCTGACTGTGATTGAATTTCCAAGACAAATTGTTTTTGCTGGAATACTCCATCGAAGTACCGGAGAAGGATAAACGTCAACGGTATCATAAGAGGAAATTTCCGGACATCCCAAAGATTGAGCTCTTAACCTGATGATGTAACGGCCTGGTTGTTTAAACCTGATGATGGCCGAGCTATCTGCAAGGTTGTTGCTAATCACCTGCGCCTGCAAAAAGTTAATTAGCGAAGGCAAAACCCCGGAACCAGCTGTAATCAACGGACTGCCACCAAGTTCCCAACCTCGCCAAACTACACCAGCTGTGTTGATTGAATTGTTTTCCAGCCTTACTGTCAACGTATCACAACCCAAACCTGGGTCTACATTCACGATGGGAGTTACCGTTGTTTTTACATTTACGGTTATGCTATCTACCAGACCGCAAGTCTGTCCATTGTATCCATTGACCATGGTCCAAAGTTTTACAACATAAGTACCTCCAATTAAATAGGTATGAGAGAATGTCGAAGAAAAACCCATGGTTTGGATCGTTCCATCTCCAAAATCAACCCTGTAAGATTGGTATGGTCTATGGCTGGTAAGATTTGAAAAGTTCATTTGCTCACCAGGGCAGGTATTGTTGTTGATTACTGCCAGCTTAGGTTGAGACGGAGATACAATTCTGATGACGGCATCTGCTGAATCGTCTCCGCAGGTATTACGGATAACCATTCTCAGTGTATATGTACTGTCAAAAGGAATTGGGAAAAAGGAAGCAGTTGGAATCTGCATCAACCTGTTGGCCGGCGTATAAGGTCTGAAAACATTATCGCCCGGATTAGGAAGAGGTGCAGCAAATCCACCTGTTCTGGTCCAAAGAATTTCTCTGTCCAAACTATCAAGGCAATTCAGTTTTGAGATATCGTTTATGGAAACATCGGTTGGGGCACATAAAATAACAGAAGCCGGTGTAATGGCTGCTGAATCAATGTCTTTAAAAAAGTAATCGCCATAGGCGGCCTTCGGTCGGTTTATCGGATTTACGCCACAACCATTTAAATATGTAACTCTGATTTGAAGAGAACAACCTGCCGTTCCCGGCAAATAGGTATGCGTGTAACTGCGCATGAAATCATTTCCAATGGTATCGATTTCATCATCACCCCATTCAACTAACCATTTTGTGTACCCATTCATTCCGGGTGAACCATTAATTATGGTTAAATCTTCAGGCACACACCTTTTGTTGGAAAGCCCGGCAGGAGGAACTATAAAACCAACCCCGGGTACGCTAAGTCCCGCGGCGGTGATATTTCTTTGGTTTACATATGTTCCCCTGATTGTATCCGGACAGCCGGGAATGGATATCAAAAAGTTAAAAGCCTGCGCCGTTGGATAGGTGTAGGTAATGGAGGATTGTGGTCCCGGATAAGTTTGAATATCTCCATTGCCCCAATCAATTGTGAAATTGGAGGCAGGCGATTGGAAATTAATGGTTACCGTTCCTGGAATCGGGTCCAGCAATGCCGGACAACGAAGGAAGCTTTGGGGACTATTTGTCCACAAACCGGAGACCGGGTCTTTAACATTTATGCACTGGCCTATTGATTTATTGGAATATACCAAGCTGATAATCAGCACCAAGAGACCAATGAAGTAAAATCTGGTTCTGTACCAATTTTGCTCCATATATTTTTAAATTAAAAGTTAGCGTTCGAAGAAATTGGTAGGGAGGTTATACCCCTACGAATCCGATTCAAAATTGGCGTCTGTATTCAGAAGTATTTGAATGGTACGTTGTGTTACATTACAGCACGCATTTTATTGGCAAGAAACCATGAGAAACCACGGCTTTCAGGTAGTTCAGAATGTAAGAATGAAATCGTTTTTTTCAATTTGAAATAATGAAAAAACACCGAATGGAGGGCGTTTATGAATTTTTATATAATTATTCCAAGACAAAAATAAATTTTACAAAGCAGGGAATTCAATCCCGAACAGGAATAAACTTCTCCTTTTTGGCCACTTTTTTAAGGTAGGAATTTTCGGTTTCCATACTGAAATTGTATGATTTTCAAATCCTCTATTCTTAAATTGATTTTCAATCCGCGTATTTTTATTCCAGAATTTGAATCAAAGCAATTCCCCTCTGAACTACCGAAAATAAGCGGTTTTTTGTTCAATAAATGCTTTACTTCGCATGCATAATTAAGAAATAACCAAAGTCAGAAACCTACGCCAAATTGGAAATTCTCTTTTCCTTATTCCAAAGAATTAAGCACTTTTTTAAAGCCAAAGGTGCAAATGGCATTCACTCCCCATTCGTTTTTGAATTTTATAATGAGGTTTTAAACCATCCCTATAATTTTTATGCATTTTCGGAAATTGAGGACCAAAGAGACCTCTTACTGGAATCCAAAAATATAATTGAATATCAGGACATTGGAACCAGAAAAAAGCATATCAAAACCAAAATCAGTACCCTGGCAAGCAAAAGTCTGATGCCCCGGGACAAAGATGTTTTTCTGTTCCAACTATGCCATTGGATGAAACCCAATCTGGTTGTTGAACTTGGGACCAGCCTGGGAATTACTACTTCCTATATTTCAAAAGCCTATCCTGCAACCATTTATACTTTTGAAGGAATTAAAGCCATTGCAGATGAAGCCATTCAGGTCTGGCAGAAATTAAAAACCCAAAACATCCAACTGATTTTAGGACCGATAGAGAACACCTTACCTGATTTTCTCTCGAAAAACAATCCGAAAATTGACATTGCCATTGTGGATGCCAACCATAGTTATGAAGCCACCATGCTCAATTTCAATACCTTATTGGAAAATATGAACGAAACAGGTTGCATAGTTTTTGATGACATTTACTGGTCAAAAGATATGGCAAAAGCCTGGAATGAAATTATTAAAAGGCCGGAAATAACGGTTTCAATCGACCTTTTCCACCTGGGTTTGGTATTCTTCAGGAAATCGAGCCTCAAAGAAAACTTCTGTATCCATTGGTAAATCAAACAATTCTGGTTGCGGTAAATTCTGATTTAAACTACGATCAGAGAATGCAAAGGATTTGCACGTCCATTTCCAAACTGGGCTACAAGGTTTTCATTCTGGGTAGAAGCTTTAAAAATTCAATTCCTTTGGGAACTGAGGCTTATGGCCAGGAAAGAATTTCTCTTTGGTTTCAAAAAGGAAAACCGGGATACATAGAACTCAACCTGAGGCTTTTTTGGGGGCTGTTATTTAAAAAAGGAGATGCCATTTACAGTGTGGATTTGGATACACTGCCGGCATGCTGGCTTCTGAGCAAAATCAAAGGATTAAAGCTCATACACGATGCCCACGAATATATGGAAGAAGTGCCCGAAGTTTACAACCGGCTTTTAACCAAAAAAATCTGGCGATTCATTGGAAAAACCTTTGTCCCTCAAACTGATTTGGCATTTACCACAAGTCAATCCATTGCCGATGTATTTCAAAAAATTTATAACAAAGAATTTGGACTGATTCGGAACATAGCGCAGCTAAAAGAAGATGAAACACCCAACCCAACCCTTGAAAAACAAGGATTTTGGGTATTTTTAGGGGCGGTAAACCAAGGCCGGGGCATTGAAGAGTTTCTTCAAATTCTACCTTATACAAACAGGAAACTGGTGATTTTAGGCGATGGAGACAGGCTGTCAGCCATAAAAAAAATAGTTTCTGAAAAGCAATTGGATCATTTGGTTGACTTCCGGGGGAAGGTAAAACCTGACGAAGCCAGACAAATACTGAAGCAGGCCTGGGCCGGAATCAACCTGCTTACCGATGAGGGCCTCTCCTACCGGTATTCTTTGGCAAATAAGTTTTTTGACTATGTCCACGCCGAAATTCCCCAAATCTGCATCAACTTCCCGGAGTACAAATTGCTTATGGAAGAATTTGAGGTTGGGGTTTTGTGCTCTTTGAAAGCAGAATCCATTCTTGCGGCTTCGCAAATTGTTTCCATGCCTGAAAAACAAAGTCATTTCAGAAAACAAGCCAAAGAAGCCAAAAGGGTTTGGAACTGGCAGGAAGAGTCGAAAAAGCTGGAGAAAATGTTGGAAGGGCTCTTTCTAAAATAGAAATTCTATTTTCGCCTGAATCCATCTTTTAGGTTTCCGGTCCTGAATTCCAGGCCTTCCACCCAACCGGGACTACAAGGAATCGGACTGTTCCAGCATTGGTCCTGAAAAGTGCCGGAATGCTTTTCCTGAATTGGAGTCGATATCTGCCAACCCTTTTTTGTCATATAAGTTTCAGTTTTTACGATTGGATATTCGGCCAGAAAAACAATTTGATTTTTAAAAGAGCGATTGTCCCGGAAATAAAAAATAGAAAAAACAGAGACTACAATCAGCCCAACTTCGACATAAAGCTGAGAGTCCCACTGTGAAACCCGGTTTCTGACAGCCTCTGTGGCTGAAGCAAAAGTGAAAGAAAAGCCAATCCCCAGAATGGCCATTCCAAACCGAACATCAGGGGCATTTGAAAACCAGAATAGCAGCATCATTCCTGACAACCATGTAAAAAAAATCAAGGGCCAGTGTCCACGAAAAGAGCGCCTTACATGTGAACTGGCAAACCTTACCAGGAGCAACCAACCCGATGCCGCCATGAGAATAATTACCCATTCATTCCATTTTCTATCGGCAGCCCAAATCGGGAACCAATCCCGGAATTTAAGTTTGGCAATCTCTGTATAGGTCAGCCCATTCCGGATATCCGTTGGCGTTAAGATATGCCTTGCAAAGCCCCGCACCCCATCCAGATACGTTTCCACTTCTGAATTCAGAACCATCCAATCTGGTTGAGCAAAACCTTTGAAGACCGGAAACATGAGATAACCGGACAACAAATAACTCCTGTAAACCGCGCAAACCGCAACAAAAAATCCAAAAGAAAACAAAACGAAAACCATCCTATACCACCGCTCTCTGAGAATGAGAAATAAAACAAGGATGGCAATGATGAGAAATGGCAGTGCCGATAGTTTGATTTGAGCCAAAAAAAGACTTTGAACAAACAAAGCCAAGCCCCTCGTATTCAACTGATTTGGCAATCTTGGATTCCAGGAGCGCAGAAATTTCCTGAACTGCCATAAGGTTTGCATGCCCAAAAGACCGGAGGCCAGGTCGGGAGAAGGAGCCGTGAGCAAAGGCTGGGATTGAATGATGGAAAAAGCTATCAGTCCCAAACTAACATACCGCTCGAATCCATTCATTTTCAAGGCGTTCCAGCCATGAAAAATCACAAACCACAAAAGTACAAGCTCCCCTAAATCATCAAATTTACCTTTAAAAATCCCCGGCCAGTCAAAAGCTGCACCTAAGATATGCCATGAAGAAACATTGCCAAAACGAATGTGGAGATTGGCCAGACCCGGCACCACCGGAAAAGACTGAATCCATTGAACGGACTGGGCATAGTACAAACCACAATCATAGTAATTGGTTGGGGCAGCGGCCTTCATTAAAATGGCAATCAGAAACAAAACAGATGCTGCAGAAAACCATTTGTTTCGAAAATTAATTTCCGGATAGGCAGGCAAGCAGGCAAAAGCGTAACCCAATCCACCACCCAAAAGCATAAAACCAACCATCTGAGAAATGGGCAAAAACAACCAAAGGGCAGACAGCAAAAGACCTGAAAACGAAAGGCCCATGAAAAAATAGCCGGTTTCTGAAAAATCCTGCTTGTCGGCACTGCGCCCAAAAAAAGAGGCGAACATTCGCCCCCAACCCCAGAAAGAAATTGATATTAAAACCCAGGCAATTGCTATCAAAATCATTTCTGATAATTCCTGGTTTGGTTCCTACCTGAACAAATTATATTTTAAAATACAGTAAATCGCCCTGAAACCATCTCTCCAACCTATTTTTTTTCCTTCTTCATAGGTCCGGCCATAATAGGAAATGCCCACTTCATAAATTCTGATGTTTGGCACCCGGGCAATTTTGGCTGTCACCTCAGGCTCAAAACCAAATCTTCTTTCTTCCAAACGGATAGATTGGATGGTTTTTGTGTTAAACATCTTATAACAGGTTTCCATATCCGTCATGTTGAGGTTTGAAAACATATTTGAAAGAAAAGTAAGAAAATTATTCCCGAGCGTATGCCAGAAAAAAAGCATCCTGTGTGGATTGCCGCCCATAAATCTGGAACCGTACACCACATCGGCATCGCCTCTTACCACCGGGGCAAGAAGCAAATTGTATTCTTCAGGATCATACTCTAAATCTGCATCCTGAATAATCAAATATTCACCTCTGGCTTTTGAAATTCCGGTATGAAGCGCAGCACCCTTGCCCTTGTTCACTTCATGTTTATAGTATTGAATGTTGAGCTCCGGATTTTCAGACTTATACTTTAAGATGGCTTCTTCGGTATTGTCCTTAGAATAATCGTTTACTATAATAACCTCTTTTTCAATATTTTGAATCAGTTTTACAGCCTTAACCCTATCTAATATTCTATGAATGGTTGGGCCCTCGTTGTATGCCGGAATTACTATTGAAAGTGTATTTATGATTTCCATTCTTCGTTTTCTGGAGGCCAAAGTAAGGGATAATAGTTCTTTTTATTGTATGGAAATTTCTTACCGGTCTGATCAGATGTAAAAATACCGTTTTGGGCAGCGCTACAAACAAAGCATTTTCAGGATTTTTTGGCAAAAGGATTTTCATCAAAATGCATCAAATCCAAAGTCCTACCCCTTTTTGAAATACCCGTTCTTCAAATTAATATGGATGCACCAGGAGCAGTATTTACTGGTTTTAAAAAGAAATTGAATTAGAGGATAAAAATCAGGCCCGAAAAAAGATGCAGGATTCCTCTCACAAAAGCAGAAATAATTTTTAAAAAAATATAACCCATTGGTAAACAATAATTTGAAAATTTATTTTAAATCAGATATGTGAAAATAGTTGCAGAAAAATCAGGTATTTCTACATAAAAAATATGCGAAACACTAAATAGATTTGCGGAAAATCTGAATTGAATTCAAAAAACCAAAAGACAACTTAAGAACCTCAAAATCATGTTTTGAAGTTTAAGCTGTTTCTAACAAAAAAATGGGATTAAATAAATTCAAGATTGATGAATGGGACCAAAAACAAAAAAAGAAGTTCAGAGCAAGGAAGCTCACCACTTCGCAACAATGGCGGACATTTACGGCAAAGGCGGACGACCAGAAACAAACAGATAATTTACAATGACAGAAAGAACTCTAATCAAAAATATTAGCATCGTTAATGAAGGGCAAATAACCGTTACCGACCTTTTAATTGACAATGGAATAATTCAAAAAATCGGTCAACAAGATCATGACCTGAATTCAAAAATAATTGACGGAACAGACAAATATTTATTTCCGGGCATCATTGACGGACAGGTTCATTTTCGTGAACCAGGCCTGACACATAAAGGCGACCTTCAATCGGAAAGCAGAGCAGCCGTTGCGGGTGGCACAACTTCCTTCATTGATATGCCAAATACATTTCCGAATGTTTTAACCATTGACATTTTAAATGAAAAATATGAAATTGCTTCAAGACAATCTTTGGCTAATTACGGATTTTTCTTAGGGGTAAATGGCGACAACCTTGATGAAGTAATCAAACTTGACACCAGCAAACTTTTAGGTGTTTCGGATGACGGACTGTATTTTACAAAAAAAGGAAATCTACTTGCCGACAATCCTGAAACTATGGAAAAACTCTTTGCAAACTGCAAATCAATCATCGCCATCCATTCTGAAAAAGAGCAAATAGTTGAGGAGAATGAAAACATCTACCGGGAAAAATATGGAGAAAATGTGCCAATTGAATTTCATCCTCAAATCAGAAGTGAAAAGGCGTGTTATGAGGCAACCAGGAGAGCAATAGAGATAGCCAACAAACACAAGGCACGGCTTCACATTCTGCACCTGACCACAGAAGCAGAAACGCATCTTTTCCGTAATGACATTCCATTGAAGGAGAAAAATATCACAACTGAAGTATCGGTTCACCATTTGTGGTTTTCCGACAAAGACTACACGCGTTTAGGAACTTTGATAAAATGGAACCCGGCAATAAAAACAGAGAAAGATAAAAAAGGACTTTTAGAAGCATTGTTAGACGATCGAATAGACATTGTAACGACAGACCACGCTCCTCACACATTAGAAGAAAAACAAAAACCGTATTTTCAATCCATGTCGGGTGCACCCATCGTTCAGCATTCGCTAAACATTATGCTGGAGTTTTACAAAAAAGGACTTATATCTCTGGAAAAAATCGCAGAAAAAATGTGTCACAATCCAGCGACACTGTACCGAATTGAAAAAAGAGGTTTTATACGCGAAGGCTATTTTGGAGACCTAACTATTGTTGACCTAAATTCAAGTTGGACAGTAAGCAAGGAAAATATTTTTTCCAAATGCGGCTGGTCGCCACTAGAGGGAACAACATTTCAAACAAAGGTGACCCATACATTTGTCAATGGCAACCTGATTTACGACCACGGCCAATTTAATGAAGCAGTAAAAGGCAAGGCATTAACAACAAATGACAGATAGAAAACCAAAGAGCCAAAGCCGCTAATCCATTGATTAAGAACAGCTAAAAAAATATAATCCGACGGTGATTTGCGTTCAGCCGGGAAAAGCCATCCGGTTATTTTGAAAATTCAAACTCAAACTGGAGTTGATTACCTTTTTATAAGTCCGTTTCATGAAGAAATACGTGTAGTGATGCGGGCTACGGATGCACTGGGAAAAAAGAAATGTCAGTAATGCCAATCAGTTTTTTCCTCATTTGGCTAAGATGAAAACAACTGTTTTCCGGCATTAACAAAGCATTAACAACTTGCTATACTTTTTTGGGCAAACTTGCCCAAACATTTAAAATACGAAAATGAAAGTTCAATTAATTGCGCCGATTTTAGCACTGGTTGTGGTAGGAGGACTGGTATTTGCAAATCGTGAAACCCAAAATGAAACTTCTAAAAAAACAGTCCAAAAGCCTCTCTCTGCTGCTGAAAGCAAAGCGGTTTTGAAAAATTGGAAGGCTAGTCCTGACGGAATATATTTCAAAAAATGGGAAGCATCTCCTGCAGGAAAAAAAGTGTATGCCGGTGCTGCAAAAATAAGGAAGTCCATTAGGGAATTTACCAATATGGAGGGCGTTGTTACCTCTCTTTCTCTCCCGCCGGGCTCAAGGTTAGGTTTCGGAGTGATGGTAAGAATTAAGGATAGCGATTATATCCTTGCTTTTGGGACAGAAAATTCTGACAAGAATATTTCGAATTCTAAAAATGAATTTGAGCAGTTACATAGCCTGAAGGTTGACGACAAAATAATCATCAGAAGCCATGGCGTATCGTATGCACCCAAGTATTCATATCCAATAGTTTCGGGCGACTATGTAGAACGAGACAACAAAATGATTTACAAACGAGTACCTCGCAAGGGCGGTTGCTAAGTTAATTGTTTATTCCCGGGCTGTCCAAAAAGGTCTTATTGAAACCGTCTTGACTCCTGAGGAATTAAAAATGCCCTTGGGGCGCACACAGTCCTATGATTTAGCTTCCCGATTGCAAATCGAGAAGAGCGGAACCAGGAACCAGGAATCAGGAATCAGGAAGAGCGGATAAATCTACCAATATTTAGTCCCAGCGGGACGAAATATTTTTTCAGGTTAGAATCCGCACAATCTTAGCTTACCAGCAATCCAATCTTCACGAATCAAAACCACCTTTGTGTTATATGCCGGACCTTCAATATTTGTACCAATGGAAAGGAGATAAAGAAAAAAACAGAATCGAAACTAAGTGTCGAAAACACACCAACGAAGAGGAACTCTTCGCCAAACCGGGGTAGCGCTTTATGCCATTTTTTTCTTCCACACTTTTACAACAATTATAATCTTCTTTTCTTTGGCAAAATCAGCACATGCCATGGAAGACGAAATCATCAAAAACACAAATCAAATCTGGAAAAAACTACGCTCTGAAGGTGGAATAATAGAAAAGTTCAAAAGTATACTAAGAGAAATACTGGTTATAGGATTTGCCTTTTCGATTTCCTTATGGTTAAACAATCGGGCTGAGTATATTAAAGAGCAGGAGGAAGTATATGATTTTATGCTAATCCTGAAAGAAGAACTGGAAGGCGATACCCTTGATTTACTTAGATGCAAAAGAGAAATCGAAAGTGCTCTCGAATCAAACAAATTCCTGATTACCCTTACTACTGCTTCTTTGGACAGCTTAAAAAGGAACAATCTGCCGGTTGGGTTCAATGGAACGCCAGTCGTCCGGGAGACACACCGTGCTGGTTACGAAGGATTTAAAACTTCGGGCAAACTGGCCAACATAGAAAATAAGGATCTGAAAAATATGATTTTAGAATATTATGAAGTTTCTATGCCTTCCTTATTTCAGGTGGAACAATATTATAACCAGCGTTGTACAAAAACAGTTGACCTGATTCTCGATCGGCTCAGTGAAGCAGAAAAGGCCGCATTTCTTGAAAAAAGGGTTCAAATGGAACTCAAATTCAACATTCAGATTGCATCCGGGTTGCCTCCCTCCTATCAAAATATTCAAACAAGAGTCGAGGAAATACAATCTGAACTGACAAAGGAAATGGCAAAACGAAACGAGCCATTCTGGATTTTTTAATTTGTTCGGCCCTGAAGCTATGGATGCATTGAGTCTGTTATTCCTGGGTCTGTGACCCAAAGACCAATGCTGCATTCATTTGACAATCTCGAGAAGAGCGGGTCCCATGATTTAGCTTCCCGATTGCAAATCGTGAAGAGCGGAGAGAGTTATAAGCCAGAGGCTTATCAATAGACCGAACGTGGCTGAGCCACGCCCGATTAGAGACCAATGCTGCTGTCGTTTGCCAATCTCGAGTAGAGCGGGTTAGATTAGCCCCATCGGGGCTAAATATTGGTAGATTTCGTTGCCACCAAAGTTTTCAAGTCCCAGCGGGACGAAATATTTTTTCATGGAAGAATTAGCACAATCTTAGGTTGACCGCTATGGTGGCCCACAGACCAATGCTGAAGTTGTTTGACAATCTCGAGAAGAACGGGACAGCGGAGTGGTTTTATCGGATTAAAAATGCTCCTGAGGCGCACACATTTTGGCGATCTAGCTTCCCGATTGAAAATCGAGTAGAGCGGACTCTTCGCCAAACTGGGGTACAAGAAATTTAGAATTTTGCCGCAATTCTTACCATAAACTGCAACATATTTGTATTATTACTTTTTTTCTTCAAGTTAATCTTGACATAGTTGTCATCCGAAGATTTGTTCTGGTCCACAAACTCTGCCGGGTCGCCTTCTACTTCTATACGCCAATCTGCAATATTATCGCCATCATAGTAGCTGGTATTACCACCATACAAATAGTTTAAACCCAAATCCAATTCAAAATCATCAAAATCGGATCTTAATCCTGCCCCAAATCCTCCAACCCAAGCGAAAGTTAAAGCATTGTTCTGCCGCCTTATTTCATTGTTTTTTGCATCTTTGGTCAGTATCCTTATAAAGCCTTCTTCTGTGATGCGAGTGGTTGTGGTAAAAAAATTCCCACCGCCTATTACTGTGGCATAAGGCATAATATCAAAATAGGGCAACCAAATATCCGCATGGAACAGAATTGGGGTAATGCTGGATTTGAACCTGGCTTTTAAATCAATATCGACATTTTTAACCACAGAGTTACTGCCCTCGATGGGTAGATTTAAACTAAAATTATTATCCCTTAGGGCAACCCAATAGTAACCAGCGTCAAACCCAAAGGAAAAAGGAACTTTCACATAAGGTTTAAAACTTAAGCCCAATAAAAAACCGATTGGTATATTTTCGCTGGCCCTGCCATATTCTCCTTTTGGAATGTTGACGCAACCTGTAGCTCGAAATTTAATAGAAGTAGAATCGAAAAAGGGATTCTGATCCCTACTTGTATGCTCACTGGGGGAAGCACTATCATTGGGTGTTCCAATAAAGCTGGAACCGGATTTTTGTTTGTTTTTGTTTTGATCAACAGGGTTTTGAGCTGGAGCATTTATAAGCAAAACCAACAGGAAAAATGTTGTGAAAAGAGTTTTCATTTCTTATGATTCATGTTTTAAAATCGAGGTCAATTTTAAAAAATAAATTTATTCTCAGATAAAAAATAACACAAAGAATCCCGCAAAACCTTTAGCCAGGACAACCAGCCCACTTTTCGCTATTCGAAATTTGCAATGTCGAATCCCAAATCGTAGGACGTGTGCGCCTTTGAAGTATTTACAATCCGCAACACACCGTTTGTAATTAAAACTCCGCTGTAAAACTCCGCTGTTCCGGGTTTGCAACCCGGAATTCTCCACAAATATTCTTTTTCTACCAATCCTGCCCGAAGAGGTAATAACAAAGAAATTTCAAAAAAAGTAGAGTTATCGGATTAAAAATGCTCTTGGGGCGCACACAGTCCTAAGATCTAGCTTCCCGATTGCAAATCGAGAAAAGTGGTGAGTGTATAATTAATTAAATATTTCAGAGTAATTGCTTTTGGTTTTTAGGATTATCCAGTTAATTTTGATAAAAAATCCACCTATGACAATCTCAGGCACTTATTTTAATGGTGAGATTTCTCTTGACTCGCTACCAGACATTTCAAAGCCGGTAAAGGTTAAGGTTGTGTTTGAGGAAAATGAACCCCCAACAAGGTTGAAACTTTCGGATTTTTCTTTTGCACAATCTCAGGAACTACTGAAGGATGTAAAAGGATCGTTTGCAGATGAACTAGTAAGGGAACGGAGAGAAGCAGAATGAATATTTATCTGGATACATCCTCTCTTTTTAAACTGTATCATAAGGAAAACGGCACGG
>JAIXQU010000002.1 GCA_027485575.1 Cytophagaceae bacterium | reverse complement strand
CACCGAATGAAACCTTTACAAGTATAGCAATTGGAGGAGCTCTAACTGAAGCAAATACATTTAAATCTAATTTAGGAAGATTTATTGAACTTGATCCCTATGCAGGTGCCTTTGGTTCTATTGGAGCTCCTTATTCAGCACTAACAGGTTCTGATGTGGGCCCTTCTACTCCATTCGATGTTAGTTTTGATGCTTCACAGAATATCTATGGAATTACTTCGGGCCAAAAGCGGCCAACTGATGTGGGAACCACCATGGCTGATCTTTTCGAAATCGAAAACAAAATCCAGCATAAAATAGATTACGACCCGTTGGGTTTTGTGACTGTGAAACCATTGAATGCGTATGTAACTACATCAAGCTTTCTATCTGGATACTCCACCGAACCCGCCATAAGCAGAGCCATAACAGCAGCTTCAGATGGTTGGACAATCAATACCCAGTCGCATACCTATCCGGAAGCAGGCATAACCATCAACAAAAACCTGACATTTGCCAATAATGGAACTACCGTTCTCAAAAATGTAACTATGAATGGTTCGGGTAAAACCCTGACACTGTCAAACGATTATGACATTGACAATGCCAGTGTACTCACTCTTACTGATGGAAATGTCAATACAGGATCCAATATCCTGACGCTTTCTAATGCAACATCAGGCGCCATATCTAATGGCGGAGCAAATTCACATGTTGTAGGAAATTTAAAAAGAGCAATAGTTGGTGGTGTTTTGACGGATTACATGGTTGGTACTGGTTCGTCCTTGCAAAGGCTTAGCATACAATTTAGTACAGACCTGGATTCAATTCCAGGCCTTACAGATGTAACAGTTCGTTATACAAATGCGAATCCAGGAACCAATGTGACACCATTTAGTGAAGATTTAGTGGATTATGATTCTATTCTGCCCGACGGATACTGGATAGTGACACCCAATATTGGTGGTGACGCTTTCGATTATTCAATGCGACTGTATCCAACCAGCTTTGCAAAATATCCACCAAATCCAACTACGGATTCATCTTTTACTATTTTAAAACGCGTAGGACTAGGAAGTTGGGTTCAAAATGGGGTCTGGACGGATCCTCCCGGAAGTCCTGTTAACAGAGTGTTTGCAGATGGTTCTGTAAGAAGAAGTGGCATGAGAGGATTTTCTAATTTTGGAATTGGGTCCGGAGAAATTCTTAATGTGCCTTTATCATTGCATTTGATTTCCTTTCAGGCCTTCAAAAAGGGAATGGGTGCTTCTTTAAATTGGAAAACCGCTTCTGAAAAAGGTATATCTCATTTTGAATTACAAAGAAGCCTGGATGGCAAACGATTTGAAACTTTTGAAAAGCATATTCCTAAGTCTGAAACTGGAAGAGAATATGAAGCTTTTGATTCCAGGGCATTCCAATTTGCAAACAACGAAGTGTTTTACCGCTTGAAATCAACAGATGATGATGGAACCATCGACTTTTCAAATATTGAAAAACTAAGGCTAAGGGAAATTGACTTACAGTTCTCTGTTTCTCCAAATCCGGTAAAGGATAAGTTTTTTGTGAAGGTTAAAGGCATGGATTTGACAAATGCTGAAATAAAAGTTTCTGATAGTCAGGGTAGGATTATTCCAGCAGAACTATCCTCCGATGGCTCAGTTGATATTTCCAGATTTTCAAATGGCCTGTATCACATCAGCATTCGAAAGGATGATTTTGTGAGCAAAGGTTTGATTATCAAAGAATAATTGCCTTCCAAAGGTTCATTCGAAATGGCTGGTGGATTCCAGCTATTTCGAAACCTGGTTTTCTGCCTGTAATGCCCCCTTTTTAACAAGGTGTGGCAACCAAACCTTGAAGGTTGTTCCTTCATTGAATTGAGATTCCACTTCAATTTTTCCCTGTAGTTTTTCAACTACCTGTTTTGTAATGTAAAGGCCTAACCCGGAACCATAGGAATCTTCGGATGCTCTGAAAAACATTTCAAATATTTTATTCAGGTATTCAGAACTTATTCCTTTTCCATTGTCGCTTACTTCAATGGCAGCACCGGATTCATTGACGATAATTTTTATTTTAACAAATGAATCTATATAAGGTCGCTGATATTTTATGGCATTTGAAATCAGGTTTTGAAAAAGGATTGCCATTCTACCAGGGTCACTTAAATAGGGTTCATTTTCATTAATTTCAATGATGGATTTTACATTATCAGCGTTCTCCATATATTTTAGGTTTTCAATGGATTCTGCTATTACTGCTTCAAAGTCTATCTTTTCTTTCTTGATTTCCAGTCTGGTATTCCTACTAAAATTGGTAAGATCCAATATAAATGAATCGAGTTTATTAATGCTTTTTTCTGCAAGGTTAACATAAACCGATTTCTGGTTTTCATTTGATTCTATTTTAATCAGGTTTAGAAGACCTAAAACAGAACGAAGCGGAGCTCTTAAATCATGCGAAGCACGGTAAACAAAGCTGTCCAGTTCAAAATTTGTTTTTTTCAATTCTGTTTCTGCTTCTTTCCTTTGGGTAATATCCCTTGAGTTAACTACTACGCCCTGAATTGACTTGTTTTCCAGGAGGTTGTTCATTACAGATTCCAGATATACGATTTGTCCAACTGCATTTTTAATTTGATATTCAATGCTATGGTTGTCAGTAGGTTCTGAAATGGCTTGAATTAGAATTTGGTCAAATCGATTCTGCTCTTCAGCGACAACTAAATTCTCGAATGGTTGTCCAATCAGATTTTCACTCTTATATCCCAGCATCCTTTCTGTAGATTCTGAAGTATAGGTGATTTTTCCGTTTTCGTCAAGAACTGTAACAATATCTGATGAGTTTTGAACCAAAGAACGGAATCTTGCTTCGCTTGATGCCAATTCAAGTTCGGCATGTTTTCTTTCTGAAATGTCTAATGCAGTAAAGCAAACACTGGTTAAATGGTTGTCTTGGTCATAAACAGGTAAGAAATTGATTTCAAGCCAGTTTGAAGGTTTAGCTGGACTCTCTATATATTCTTCGTATTTTACATATTCTCCGGCGAGTGCCATGGCAGAAACAGAAACAAATTTTTTAACTTCATTTTGGTACCAGTAATCTGTTAGTGGTTCTCCGGAAATCAATTTTTTTCCGGTCAGCTCCTGTATGAAATCGAATGCTTTTTTGTTAAAGGTGAGAATTTTAAATTCCCTGTCCAGCAAAATAAAAGATTGTATGGTGTTGTCAAATATTGCTTTGAGATAGTTTTCAGAGGTTCTTAAAGCCCTTTCTACTTTCTTTTTCTGGGTTATATCTCTGATTACCCTCAGTGTTCCAATGATGGCACCAGTCAGGTCTTTTAACTTAACAACATTGAGTTCGGCGATTCCTTTTTCACCTTCCTTTTTAATAAAATTAATTTCTGAGCTAAATTTTGTTTCATCTTCCAAAGGATCGAAAAATGTTTCCTGGACTGATTTTTCCAGATTTTGGCTTTGAAATAGAAATGGCGCATCCTGAATTCTTTTTCCGAGGATTTCTCCTTTTTTAAACTTGAATAGTCGCTCTGCTGATGGACTCCATTCCGTTATTTTCCCCTCATTGTCTGTCAAAACTACCGCATCTGAGATATTTTCAAACGCCAATGAGTGCTTTGTAAGACTTTGATAATTGGCTTCTCTTTCTACGGCAATGCCCGTAAGTTTACAGGCCATGTTTACCAATGTTATTTCTGAAGTTGTTGGCTTGTGTTCATCTCTATGGTAAATTGAAATTACAGCCAATAACTCATCATTCTGGCCCAAAACCGGAAGTCCCCAGCTTGATTTTATTCCTGCAATCCTTGCTTCTTTTTCTTTTTCCTTCCAGCTAGGGTCATCAAATACATCTGGAATTACAACCAAATCTTTAATGTAGGCCGTGGCTCCTGTCGTTGAATGACTTTTTCCTACGCTGACTTTTTGAAACGAGGCTACAAAATCTAAGGGCAATCTTGGCCCGGATGCAAAAATTAATTGTTTGGAAAGTTCATCATACACATGAATTGCCGGCAGGGCTTCTGGCATAAATTGTTGGATTTTAGCGCAGATTCTATCCAGAACTGTAGCCAGGTTTTCACCTTTGGCTATCAACTCCATGATGTCTTTTTGATGATTTATTATCCTTTCAGATTGTTTTTGTTGGGTAATATCTGTCCCATAAATATTGATATAATCGCCTTTTGGCACATAGACAAAAAGCAAAAGAAAATATCTGTTCTTTATGTTTAGGCTTAATGTAAGGGTGTTATCGATTGTGTCTAAGGAGGAAAGCCTGTCTTTTAAATTATTGGGAATGCTGTTTCCATATTTTGGCCTCCATTCATCCAGAAAAATATTGGATGCCTTATTTCCGTAAATGATGTCCCCTGATGTTGAAATTCTAAAGATCGGATGAGGCGCTTCTGAGGGAAATTTTGCAAGGTTTTCAATCTGACGTTGGTCTTCAACCGATTGGGTAATGTCTCTTATAACTGCAAGGTGATTGCCAGGAAGATAATTCGCTTTTGCCTGATATTCAATGTATCGGATGGAAAGAAATTTATCGATAAACCGATATTTTCCTTTCATTTCTCCTTCTTCCAAAAACCTGTTCAAATTGACCATCAATTCAGCTTTTTCCTTAGGCTGGACCAAATCCGAAAGATTGTATTTTTCTATTTTATTAGCTTTAAATGCATAAATCTCACCTGCAGCCTTATTGGCATCCAGAATTTTTCCGTTGTCATCAAAAATTATAATGGCATCCTGCGACTGTTCAAATAAGTTTCTATACCGGGTTTCACTTGTTTTCACTTGTTTTTCAAATGAAAATTTTTGAAGAACAGTTCTGATGGTTAGATCTAAATCTCTTTCCTGAAAGGGTTTTAAAAGATAGCCAAATGGGTCTGAAAGTTTTGCTCTTTCAAAAGTTTTTTCATCTGCATATGCTGTAAGGTAAATGATGGGAATATCCATTTGTTGATGGATAACTTCGGCGGTTTCAATTCCATCAATATCTCCATCAATCATAATATCCATCAGAATAAGGTCAACCTCATGTGTTTTTAATGTTGCAAGTGCTTCTTTACCAGAAGATACACTCGCTACCACATCATAGTTCATTTGGATAAGCCGAAGTTCTAAATCTTTGGCTATAATTTTTTCATCTTCGACAATTAGAATTTTGTGCTGTTCAGGGTTTTTCATGCACAATTTTTATTTAAAAATTTGATATTCAATGGTTTCGATTTATAGATTCGAAAAACAGATTGAACACAATTTCGTATCTGAAAACCACTGTTTTGGTTGAATTATCTAAAATTCCTAATGTCAATTCGGTTTACCTGAAATTTGCAGAAAACCATTGAATTTTAACATCTAAACAACTGACCGGAAAAATTCAAATCAAGTTTTATAGTGTGGGCTTTACACCAGATATTTTCACATCTGGCAATGGGTTTTTTTTAGGTTTTATCTGAAGATTTAAAAAATTTATCTCCAACCATTGAAAAAGCGTTTTTAAAAATTTACCTGAAATTGAACTCATACCATTGAGAGATGAACAATTTGTTTGGTTTCGAAAAATGGTTCCTCGATATAATCTTTCAGCAAGAACGATTTAGGTTTCAGCTTTGAGACCATTGCCAGTTCTTCCCTTAGATCTCCCCCTTTCCACATAAGCAGACCGTTTTTTAAACCATGAGAAAAGTGGCTTGCGAATTTACCTTTTGTCCAATGGACCAAATCTATGGCTGGCGCTACTGCCCTGGTTACGACAAAATCATACGTTCCCTCTACATTCTCTGCCCTGGCGTTTAGTGTTTTAACATTTTTTAAGCCCAGATTTTCTACCTGGGCATCAACCACTTTTATTTTTTTTCCAATCGAATCAACCAAAGTAAAATTTACTTCCGGATTCCAGATGGCCAATGGCATACCCGGAAAGCCACCCCCTGTTCCCAGGTCCAAAACTTCTGTCATTGGATTGAATTCGAAAAATAAATGCAAGGCCAATGAATGGAGCAAATGTCTTTCGTATAAATTGTCTAAATCTGACCTTGAGACCAAATTGATTTTTGAATTCCAATCTACATAACCCGCATACAGTTTTTCAATCAAATTCAGCTTTCTGGCATCTGCTTTGGGGAAATACTTCAATATAATTTCAAGATTGGCCATAATTTATTTTTTTTCAGGTGTCCAGATATGATAAGAATATGCCTTAGCCGGAGAGGCAAAGAGAGGCTTGACTTTGGTCCAGAGACTTTTGAAAAATTCCGAATTCCGATAGGCATTCAAATCTTTTTCTGATTCCCAATGACTTAAGGTGGCTACCTTGTTGGGATTGGCGTCTTCCTGCAAAAGTTGAAGTTGGATACATCCTTTATTTTGACTTATAGTTTGCTGATGGCCGGCATACAATTCCAGGAAAAGGGAAGTCTTATCCTCCTGAATATCCAGTTGAACTACTCTTATGAGCATAAAATAAAATTATGATGCAAATAGTTGAAATTTCAGCTTTGCTCCTAGTTTTGCATTTTAATTTGGATCATTAGCTCAGTTGGTTTAGAGCACTACCTCGACAAGGTAGGGGTCACTGGTTCGAGCCCAGTATGGTCCACAAATGAGGTTGTTTTGAACAATCTCATTTGTGGCTGATTGAAGGCTAAAATCCTCTTTCCTTCATTTTTTGGTCCAATTCCCGCCATTTCCTGCCTTTGGAAAAAACTGCTGCCGACTCCGGCAAATATTTTTCAATCAACAATTGGTGCATTCCAACGCGCTTTATTCTTTTTTTCAGGGGAGCATTTTCTTTGGTTTCTTCAGCCACTATACCTACGTAAATAACTGTCAACCAAATTTTAACCTCAGATTGTTCCGAAGCATATTCTTTGAATTTGGTTTCAATCAGTGTTAATGCACTGGAATCGAATTCCTAATGACTATTCCGGATTAAATTTTGTGCCCTTATTTTTTCGACAATTTCTGGATGTGGTGAAGCAAAATCTTTTCATGGGTTACCGGTTTTTCCGGAATCTCCGGAATCGGGAGTTCTCCAAGCATGATTTCCGCACAATCATCGTCATGTTCGTACACTTTAATCCCTTTCAGGTTGTGAAAATTTCTTGCTGCATCTGAATTTAACAGAACCGGAACGCCAGCCATCATCAGTTCCGGAATTTTGGTTAAGGAGCCTGTGCTTATGTTTTGGTGAATCCAGCAGTAGCTGCATTTGGACATCAGGTCTGCCAGTCTTTCGCTTGAAACCGTGCCTTCCAGGATTATCTGATCACTTACAGGCAATTGACTTTTTAGATTTTCAGTGAGATATCCGGCAACTATTAGTTTTAACCCTTTGTTGATAAGTCTTTTGTGGAAAAAATTTATCCTGTTTAACATCCCATCAAAAGTAGGCTTGTTGCCAGCCGTTCCAAGAAGTAGTATTTCGTTATCTGCCACATTTGTTTCTCTTCTTTTTCGGATGGAAAGTAAAAAACTGCAAACCTCAGAAGTTGGGAAATAGGGAAGGAATTCGGCTTTCAGGCCAAAAAGTTTGAGCAGATATTGTTCTTCCCTCGAAATGGTAAAAATAGAATCACATTGTCTCAGGCTTGCCAATTCTTCTTCGAACCAGTAAGGGGCTGTTTTTCCAGTAAATTCTGATTTTTGACCAGCCACCAAAGATTCAATGTTGTGTGGCAATCCTATGATTTTCATTCCAACGTCTCTTGCTGCATAACTCATAAGATAGTTTTGTTGCCGGCTGCTTTCCCAAAGCAATAAATTATGTTTTGCTTTGTAGTACTCAAAGGTTTTTTGCCTTTTGTAATAATTAAAGCCCAGCTGGGTCAAAGCTGTCTTGTTAAGGCTTGATTGAATTTTATGTTGGTTCAATAATTTCAATCCCTCAAGTGCTGCAAATTTTTTATGAAAAATCTGCGTAATGTCGGGTTGATAAAATTCTTCCTCGATTTCATTTTGGGCCAGAATTTCGGAAATCTGGGCAGTTCGCTTGCATCCGCCGTCTCCCCAGGGGTCTGGAGAAAAATGGGAATGTCTTAAAACCTGAATTTTCAATCGTATGGATATAAATTGTTGCAAAGTAAAGCAAAATGGATTTCCACTTATCGTTAGGTTTGCCAATACCTAGTTAATCCTGATAATTTGTATAAATTTTTTTTTAAATCATTCATAGACAAGTGTATAGCAATAATAGTTTTATTGCTGGCTTCACCTGTTATCCTGGTGGTTTTCTGTTTATTGGGGATTGCCAATGATGGAAAACCTTTTTTTTATCAAAAACGTCCAGGTAGGGGAGGGCATATTTTTTCGATAATAAAATTTAAGACCATGAATGACCGTAAAGATTTAAATGGCAACTTACTTTCTGATGCTGAGAGACTTACTCCGATTGGTGCCTTTGTAAGAAAAACTTCACTGGATGAACTTCCCCAGTTGGTAAATGTGCTTTTGGGTGATATGAGTCTGATTGGACCCCGGCCACTTTTGGTAGAATATCTTCCATTGTATAGTGAGCGGCAAATGAAAAGACATGAAGTTAAACCGGGGATTACAGGTTGGGCTCAGATAAATGGAAGAAATACAGTGGATTGGCCGGAAAGATTTGAAATGGATGTTTGGTATGTAGAGCATCTTTCGTTTTTGCTGGATTTAAAAATAATCTGGCGCACCATTTTTAAAGTAGTTAAGTCAGAAGGGGTGTCTTCAGGCACTTCGGCAACGATGGAAAAATTTCAGGGAAACTCCTGAATGGAAGGTTTCCTTCTCTGACAAATTGTCCCAAAATTTCATTCGGCCTGATTTTTGAAATTTGCTTAATAACAAATTATCAATCAATAGTTTACATATGACTCAGGAAAAAGGAAATATTTCGATCCACACAGAAAATATCTTTCCAATAATTAAAAAGTTTCTTTACTCTGATCATGAAATTTTCCTTAGGGAGTTGGTTTCTAATGGAGTAGATGCTTGCCAAAAAATCAAAAAACTTGCACAATTGGGTGAATATGCAGGTGAGTTGGGTGAGCTTCAGGTAAAGGTCAACTTCGATAAAGAAGCCAAAACGATAACCATTTCTGACAAAGGGTTAGGAATGACAGCAGAGGAAATAAAAAAATATATCAACCAGATTGCATTTTCGGGAGCGGCTGAATTTGTTGAGAAATACAGCGGCACAGATGAAGCCGGGCAGCAAATCATTGGTCATTTTGGATTGGGATTTTATTCTGCCTTTATGGTTGCCCGACTGGTTGAAATTCAAACCTTAAGCCATCAACCTGGTGCGGCTCCTGCCCGTTGGGTTTGTGATGGAAATACTGAGTTTGAAATTTCAGCTGGAAACAGAACTGAAAGAGGGACGGACATTATCCTTCACATTGCTGAAGATTCTGAAGAATTTTTAGACCAATTCAAACTCAAAACAATTTTATCCAAGTATGGAAAGTTCTTGCCGGTAGATGTATTCCTGGCAGAAGAAAAAATCAACAACACCACGCCACTTTGGACCCGGTCACCCAATGACCTGAATGATGAAGATTACATTGCTTTCTACAAAGAATTATATCCCTACAATCCTGACCCATTGTTTTGGATTCATCTCAATGTGGATTATCCGTTTAACCTGACCGGGATTCTTTATTTCCCACAAGTTAAAAATGAGTTGGAGCCGGTTAAGGATAAAATCCAGTTATACAGCCGTCAGGTTTTTATTACGGACGAGGTTAAGGATGTTGTTCCTGAGTTTTTGATGCTTCTTCAAGGGGTAATCGATTCTCCGGATATTCCTTTAAATGTGAGTCGAAGCTATCTTCAGGCAGATGGAAATGTGAAGAAAATAAACAACCACATTACCAAAAAAGTAGCAGATAAACTGAGCGACCTGTTTAGCCAGGATAGAAAATCGTTTGAAGAAAAATGGAGTTCCATTGGCTTGTTTGTCAAATATGGTCAGATATCAGAGGATAAATTTGCAGAAAAGGCCAAAGCATTTTCATTGTTAAAAAACACAGAAAATGAATATTTTACGATTGATGAATACAAGGAAAAGGTAAAAGAAAACCAGACGGACAAAAACGAACAACTTGTATTATTGTACTCTTCAGATGTCAACAAGCAGTCTTTCTATGTAGACCAGGTTAAAAAGCAAGGTTACGATGTGTTGGTTATGGACCAGATCATTGATAGCCATTACCTTGGTTATCTGGAGAGGTCTTTAGAAAAATCCAGCTTGAAAAGAGTTGACTCAGAAGTAGTAACAAAGCTGATTGACAAAGGAGAGCCGGCCCTGGATTTATTGACTCCGGAACAAAAAGAGTCTATCAAATCAGTTTTTGAAAATGCATTGGATTCAAAATCTGTAACACTTGCAGTAGAAGCAATGACGACAGAAGATTTGCCAATCGTTTTAACTGAAAATGAATTTATGAGAAGGATGAAAGAAATGAACAGAGGAGGGGGTATGAATATGTTTGGAGATTTTCCAATGCCGATGAATGCTACAATCAATTCTAATCATCCTTTGATTTCAAAAATCGTTGAATCTGAATCTTCGGATCTGAAGCAGAAAATTGCCCGTCAGGCATATGATATTGCTTTGTTGAGTCAGCACAAATTGGAAGGAAAAGCGTTGACAGATTTTATCAACCGGACGCTTGACCTCAGCGCAACCATGAATTGATTTTTTTTTGAAATTTATCTTAAAGGTCTCTGGAATTCAAAATTTCAGAGACCTTTTTGTTTGATAAATTTCAAACCAGATGTGGAAATCGATTGGTTAAAAGTTGAGATTGGAAACGTAGAAGCAGGTTTTTATTTTTTAAAATCTTCTTTATTTTAAAAAATGGCTGTTTTTTAATTTTTTTAGTGCCTTCCACAATTGAAAAATTTTCTTCCTAATCCTAAAAAACCTAATTTGCCACTTTAAATTCAATCTGTATTAAGATTACATCCGTTTTTTTATAGCAGTTGACAAAAACGATTAAAAATAAAAAATGGGTAAATCATCAGAAACATTTAGTAAAAAAGAGAAAGAAAAGAAAAAACTAAAAAAGAGGAAGGAGAAAGAAGAAAAGATGGATGAGCGAAAAGCCAATCCAAACAAAGGACTGGAGCTCGAAGAAATGATGGCTTATGTAGATGAGGATGGTAATATTTCATCCACACCGCCAGATCCGAAAAAGAAAAGAGCTTTCAACAAAGAAGACATTGAAGTTGGTGTTTCGAGAAGAATAGATGAAGCCCCGGACAACAGCCCAAGGACTGGAACCGTTACCTTTTTCAATGAATCTAAAGGATATGGATTTATTAAAGACTCAAAAACCGGCGATAGTGTTTTTGTTCATTTAAAAGGAGTACTTCAGCCAATCAGAGAAGGTGATAAGGTAACTTTCGAAGTAGAAAAGACACCGAAAGGTTTGGGTGCAATTGCTGTAAAAAAGAATTAAGTAACTGAAAAACAAATATTTAGTAGCCTTTTTATGAAAGGCTATTTTTGTTTCTATTCATTTTGTTTATGGTTTCCATGGCAGTTTCCAGAGTGAATCCTCTGGACAAACAAAACCGAATCATTTTATTAAACCAATCCTTGTCATTTTTGGATTGAAATTGGACAAGCTTTTTCGCAAGGTCCTTTTCAAGTTTTTCAATCGATTTTTGTTCGTCTTCCTGATTCAGGATTTGTGAAAGGGAGGTTTTCTTGCCAGTTTCCTGAAAAAGACTTTGCTGTATCTTTAAAGGTCCCCAACCTTTTACCCTGCTTTTTCCTCTTACAAAAGCTTTTTTAAATCTATCTTCATTCAGAAAGTTTTCAGCTTCAAGCTTTGAAAGCAGATCCTCTTCCCATTCTTCAGGAATGGAAAGCAATTTTATTTTTCGGATTACCTGAAGTCTGCTTCTTTCCTGATAGGCACAAAAGCGCATCAGTTTTTCCAATGCTTCTTTCCCGGTCCAAACCTGGGGTGGTTTTGGTTTCACAAACCCTAAGGGAGACTTTGTTTAAAGCCCTCGTAGCCAGAATTCTGCAAGGGTGTTTTGTTGCATTTTACGTCATCTGCCTTTTTGTTGATGGCAGCCACCCGGTTGTCCGGATTGGGGTGTGTGCTTAGCCATTGGGGCTGCCTTGGGGCATTGCCATTGGCTATTAATTTCTCAAAAAAACCTGCCGCCCCATTGCAGGCGTAAGGGGTTTGAGCTAAATAATCTACAGACTTTGCATCTGCCTCAGTTTCAAACTCGCGGGAGTTTTGTAGTGTCTTTAAGCTCAAGGCAAGTTTTGTGATTTCTCCAGGTTTTTGACCTGTTATTATTTCGATCAGGTATTGATACGAATTCTCCCTGGTCAATTGTCTGCTGGTATGCCTTAAATCTGCATGAGCCACTTCATGGCCTAACACCCCTGCTAGTTGGTCCTCTGTTTCAAGATATTTAATCAAACCTGTATAGACATATATATATCCCCCCGGCGTACAAAATGCATTTAGTGTAGAATCATCT
>JAIXQU010000184.1 GCA_027485575.1 Cytophagaceae bacterium | reverse complement strand
TAGCCTGTGGTAGCGACCTATATTGTCAAATTCATCATATACCAAATCGGCGGCTTTCAGAGATTCAAGCCCTCGGTTGACGACGGAACTGGAATAGAGCCTGCTGTTTTGTAAAAAATGTTTAGAATTGGTCTGATACACTTTGTCATCCTTACCCAAAGCCAGAATAAGCTTCCACTGATTGTCTGTGAGCATGCTTCGGTATTGAGAAAACTTGGCTTCTTCTTCCTTCACCCGCCTGTAGGCAGAGACCTGAGCCACCTCCAGTGAAATATGTTTGTGTTTTTCGGAAAAAAGGCGGTTACAAAGGGCCTGGACATAAAAAGTGTGCACCTGTGCTGTTTCCAATATCCAATGAATGGCCTCAGAATCAATGTTTTGTTTGTTGGCCTTAAAATGATTGAAAATAAAATCGTGATATAGACTTGTATCGATCGGGCCCAATAGCATGGAGTTTGTGCTCGAAAAAAATGGTCTTTTTGAGGAATTGAACATTTCTGTCAACACGCTTTTGGAGCTTCCACTAAATATAAACCTTACGTTTTTAAGATTTTGGATAAGTGTTCTGAGCAGGGCTTCTGTATTTTTCTCGGGATATTGAACGATTTGTTGAAATTCATCCAGTGCCACCACAAGGCCAAAATCCTGTTCATCCAGAAACCTCAGGGTGGCCGAAAGCGATTCTTCTACCTGGTTGCCGGGTGCTTCACTCAGGGAAACCTGTGGTAAATTTGTGAGTGGATCGAATGAAAAAGTAGGCCGTAGTTTTTGGAGAAAACCCATGATGGCCTTGCCCCATTTGGTAGTTTGCGGGAAGGTTTGTACCAAAGATGAGGCCAAAACATTGATAAATTCTTTCTGATTTTGGGTAAAAAACAGGTCAACATACACACATTTTTGTTCAGAATTTTCGGAAATTGAATGGAAAGTGTGGTGAATAAGTCCCGATTTCCCCATTCTTCGCAAGGAAATAAGGGTGGTATTTACGCCATTTTCAGCATTGGAAATGAGTCTGTTAGTCTCTTCTATTCGGTCGCAGAAGTAGTCAGGGCCAAAATATCCGCTCAGGGGAAATGGATTTTTAGGTGTCTTCATTTCCCAAAAGTATCACACATTTTGCGTAGCGCAAAATGCGCTACGCAAAATGTGCTAAAGTCTGATTCTTTTGTATGGCAGTTTTAAAGATTTCTACAAGCAAAACCAGGAAGATTTGGTTCTATTTGTGTGGATATTTAGATTTCAATAATTCCTTCTGGTCTTATTTTTGTAGAAACAATACGTGAAATTTGCTTTGGAGATATTAGCCTAATCATTGTTTCTTCAAAATTAATTCTGGAAGCCAGATGATGCCGGAAATTATAGTCGTTTTTGGATACCTTTTGAACTCTAAATAGCTTACAGGGCTGCCATCACGTTTTGACTTGCCTGAAAAAAGGAAAGCATCAATTCTTCAATTTCACCTTTTGGCGTTTTATAAAAGGTAACTCCATAGTTGCTGCCTGGTTCTACAAAAAGCCAATTTTAGTTTTTCTTCCCGTATGGATAGCCATAACGGCCATATTCATTTTCCTTTCAGGCCAGCATCCATATTTAAAGCGGTTATCTAAATCAAAAGAGAAATTTTGGCTTTAAAATCCAACCAAATCCAAGTTCTAATTCAGGTTAAATCTGACCTGGATTCCAAATCGTGTGGTTCGGGTAGGGAAGGAGTTTGAGGTGTAAGGTGTCGTTTTTACATAACTAAAATATGCCTGAAGGTTCAACCTTTGGTTAACCATGTAGGTAATGTTCGGTCTTATCTGCAATTCCTTGATGGAACCCTGCTGTGGCGCATGCGTTTGGTCAAAAAACCTTTGGGTATTCAGCACATTTCTAAAAGACACATCGCAGCGCATGGTAACCTCATTCTTTAACACAACCTGCTGACCCTGAATCTTGAATGGCAACTTAATTCCTGATTTCTGGTATCCAAGTCCAAAGGTGAAATCCTGTGTTCTTTGTTCAGTTATGGAGGCATTTGAAGTATTTAAAACGATGGTTCGGTCCCGGTTGTAGTCAAACTTTAACGTGACTTTACTTTTTGTTCTTACATTGACTCCAATTAAAGGGCTAAACCGCTCAATGATAGAGACCTGGTTGATGTTGTAAACGGGAACCAAAACCCCGGTTTCAGAAAGCGCATTTGGGGTTATGTCCTTGCTTCGGTTTAACTGGATTGTGTCACCGCCATACCTTAAAGAACTTATGAACTGGTCTACAGAGTAGGTGGCCGTGTACCCGTGAGAAATATTTATACTGGAAAACTTATCAGCCAGGTACGGAATTTTTGTCAAGCCTCCATAATCAAGCCTCCAGTTGGGAAGCGGTATTCTTGGGAAAGCTGTTAGTCCGACTTTATTAATATTTTGGTCTGTATAAGCAGCAATGAAAGCCGGGATTAAGACGGTTTGACCATTCTTTTTGTAAAGCGAATCCGCCTCCACCTGATTACTTGGTTGAATTCCCTTTCCTTCTGTAATTATCCTTCTTTGAATCAGATCTCTGTTGCTTTCAAACTCATTAAATTCTGTCGTTCTGTTTCTGTTGTTTGCATCGTTTTTGGAAAATGCCGTATTGATGGCAATGGTAGAAATAGAATAATTCCCTGTCCTGCTCGGTGTTTGTGCAAAAAATTGAGGTCTGCCATCTGCTGTTCTAATCAGATTGTTGGAGGTGTCATTTGCTGTCCTGAAGTTTTCATTATAAGCATTTGTTTCAGATCGTTTTATGTCAACTTGAATCCTGAAGTCCTTGATGGGTTCTATCGTTGCTCTACCTGTTATGTTGATGCTTTTACTTTGTGTAAAAGGTAGGTTTTGGTCCGGGCTTTCAGTAATCCACCCATTTTTAGCTGCAACCCGCCTCACATCCGGATTTTGGTCTCCCAGAATAAATGGCCAACCGGGGGCATTGGTGTTTTTGTTTATGCCCAGATAATCAACCGTTTGTGTATATCCAGGTAAAACAGTGTTTTCTGATTGTGTCACTGAAAAGTTAATATTTCTGACAGACATTAATCCGCGAACCAAGGCTTTGAGGAGTTTTAATTCCGGAGGTTTTCGTTTGGCAGTATCTGATTTTTCTTTTGACTTTTCTTTCGAATCTTTTTTGTCTTTTGGAGGTTTGATGCCTGCCTTGGCCAAACTATCAAATTTTGCTTTTTCCAAAGCTTCTTTGAGTTTTTCTGCCTTTTTTTCCTTAGCGATTTGTGCTTTTGTCTTTTTAATGGGTTGTTTTTTAGGAGGTTCCTTTTTGGTTACCTTCTTCTTATCTCCATCCTTTTCCTTCGGATCTACTGTTTTCTTTTTCGGTTTTGGATTGTTGATGGAATTCAGCCATTTACTCTTGTTATAAAACTTGACAAGGTCCAGCTTGCCATTGATAGACAATTCCCTTCCATTTTGAACCGTATTTCCAAGAAATCTGGCTGAGTCATCATTCAGTCCAAGCGGTGCTGCTGCCCAAATATAATTGGCAGAGTATGCGGCATCTACACTGGTCCAGTCTGTTAACGGAAATTTATCCAACGGTAAACGGTACCCCATCCGGATGTTTTGGTCGAAATTTTTCATCCGCCCAAGTTTCTTGATGTTTTTCCAAATCGAGTCCTTTTTGGTAAACCCTGGTCTGATTTCTGTATTGTCTATTTCGCCGGCCGGCTCATCTATTAATGCCGAAACATTG
>JAIXQU010000045.1 GCA_027485575.1 Cytophagaceae bacterium | reverse complement strand
TTCGATGGTATCTTTTGAGAAGAATCTGTTTGTCTTTGTCTGAAAACGATCTTTCTTTCATCAAACAAAGGTCGGGGAAAATCAATCATGACCGGAACGTGGTTTACCGGAGGCTTACACTACAATTACTTTAAAAAATCTGCCAACTTTTCCCCGACTTCGGTTCCTATTGCCACTCCCATTCCATTCATTCTGGCTCCAACAACCAAACCATTCCCCATGTCTTTGATGATAGGAAGCTTTTCTTTTCCAAAAGCCATTATACCCGCCCATCGATGTTCCACTTCCCAATGGGTGTTTTTTGGCAAAATCAAGGTGTCTAAATAGAAATCTAATTTTGCCTGAATCTCATTATTCAATTCTATTAAATCTGTCTCCTCCCCTTTGAAATCAAGATTTCTTCCTCCTCCAAAAATAACCCTGTTTTCAAAATTCCTGAAATAAAAATACCCTTCATCAAAGTGAAAAATGCCCTTAAATTTTAAATCAGGAATTGGTTTTGTAACCAAAACCTGACCTCTTCCTGGCTTGATGTCAAGGTCAGGAAAAAGACGAGGTGTAAAAGCATTGGTGCAAACAGCAACCCGCCCGGCATTAAAGACAATAGTGGAGTTTTCAATTGGTATTCGCCATTTTTCACCAATATTTTCGGGAGTCCCGGCCCTGCAACCTGTATAAATTTCAATATCTTTTGACCTGACATATGAAATTAAACTTTTCATCATTTTGCCCGTATCTATTTGGCCTTCAACAGTATTGATGACAAAACTTTGAATATTTTCAGGTTGGAATCCCAGGTCTTTGATCTTAGCTAAGTCTGGAACAAAAACCTCCTTTCCAAACAAAGGGCAAAGCCATTGGTTAAGCAGAGGAATATGTTCCAAATTGAAATCCTCACCTTTTAGAAATATTTCACCGCCGCCCAACTCCTGATAATCGATGGCTGAATCTCCAAGACGCTGACGAAGTTTTCTTAATCCATCAATCCGCAAAGAAACCACCTCAAGGGCCTTGATTTCGCCCAATAAAGACACATCATGCCATATTTCAGCTGCTGAACCGTAACAGGCAAAACCGGCATTTTTTGTGCTTGCGCCAGATGGAAAAATACCACTCTCCAAAATTAGTACCGATAAATGAGGGTTTCTTTCCTTAAAGGAACAAGCAGTAGATAAGCCGACTATGCCACTACCGATTACAATAAGATCGTAATTAAGAAAAGACTGGTTTTCCCAAAAACTTATCATTTAACGTCTGCATTAATTTTTGGAACAATAAAGTAGGCCCAATATTTACCTTGATGGTTATACACTGAATCTGCCAGATATGGATTGAGAAAGTTAATCTTACCTCTTTCGTACTCGTCCTTCCTGAAAATAATTTTAATCTTCCTATCCCGGATAAACCCAACTTGCTCGAGGTCATAAGATAAACCACGGCTCTTATTCTCTTTTAGCCAAATTGAAAATGGCATTGAGGATAATAACTGATAGCCATTTGTATATTTCAATACTGAAGAATCTTTTTTTGTCAACTCACCCATGGATAAACAAGTGGTGTAGAACTTATCTGTCCTGTGTAAAAGTTCAACCCCTATCCTATCGTAATGAAGATAAGGAACCAGCGTAAAAGGACTATAGTATCCAGATACAATTTCATGGTTAGGGAGCCATTTGAAAATTTTCCTGTAAAAAGCCTTGTCTTCATCCATTACCGGAATGGGCCTCCGGTTCTCCTGAATCAATCCGTACGATTGAACAGAAATCAGAACCAATGAAAGTGCTACAATGAAATAATATCTCACTCTTGAAATCTGATTAGAAAATTCACGTCCTATCAAGAACAAAATGAAAATGAAAATGAAAGGAGTCCAGATTAAGGAGAAGGATTGAAAAACATCATAGATATCTCCAATAAAAAACAATGCTACCCTTAATAAGACCAAAGAGGTAAAAAACAAAAGAAGATACTTATTCTGAAAGATGGTTTTTAACCTGGGAAAGACAACTATTGCAAAAACTATTAAAAGGGAGCCAATAAAAAATTTAAAAAGCAGGATATGATTAAAATTTATTGTAGGGTATAAAACGACCACTACGAAAAAAATTTTAACCCAAATATTATGTTTACCAACTAAAATAAAAACAGAAAGAGTCAGTAGAAGCCAATAAAAGTTTTCAAAAAAATCAGACAAAACAATAAATATCTCTTTCTTATAATTGAACTTAAAATTCTCAAAATTAGATAAAAACAAACGGGAAAAAGAAAAGCCCTCTACAACAGAACTACCAGACCGTCCCAAATAGGTGTAAACTCCTAAAATAAGAAAGACAAAAAAAACAGGTAGCAGAAATCTAAATCTGATTAAACCGGGAGAAAAAATAAAAAACAATCCGGATACAATCAGAACAAATGGAATATAAGTTACAGAAACAAACGGAAATAGCGATAACATAACCACCATTCCTATCCTGTTTTTTTGATAGCAGTATATGAAAAATGGCAAAAGAAAAAGGGAAGAAACCAATAGTTTTAATCCATGAAGATAGGAAAAAAAATGCCACACCCCATAGTTCTGAAAAAACGCAGCTTTCAAAATTTCTCTTTTTACTTCAAAGAATTGGCCAAGAAAGGAAAATAACCATTCATCAAGATAAGAATACCTAAGTGTGGTAAAAACCAATAGCGGAATTAAAAATGAAATTGACAATCGTACCCGAAAAATTGTTCTAAGTACTGTAAAGGCTTGAAAAATCAATATCGATCCGAGTAAGGGAATCAGGAAAAACGTATAGACAAAAAATGTCCGTGACCCCAATATGAACCTGGAACCAATTGCAATCCAGAATTCAAAATAATGATATGGTTTAAAGGAAGAACTAAAACCAAATTTCTGTTTTTCCAGCTCAGTAAATATCGTTTCTTTTCCAAATTCCTCCATAAGGTTAATTTGAGAAACGTAGGCATAAACATCAGCATACGCCTTTGAGAGCTCGTCACCACTTCTGTAAAATACAAAGTACTGTAAAAAGAAAAAATAAATAAAATATAAAAGAACAATGCCTGAATTGGTTATTATATCCTTGCTTAAGTAAAAATAATTTTTTTCCTTCTTAGCAATAAAAAACCATATAAAAAGTATTACTGGAAATATATAAATAGACGAGCCCTTAGTATATAATATTCCAACAACAGAAGATAAAAAAAATAATCCAAGAGATACTCCATTATCAAATACGATATCCCCGAGTACTACGTTAGAAATTATTCTTCCTATGTAAAAAGATAGAAAAATAAAAATCAGAGCAGATATAAAAACTAAAATAAACTGACCAATCATACAAATCGAAATACAATGAATAATTTAACCAACAAGGGAAATATTAAATATATTGATGATCAAAAAAATGAAAAAGCAAAGATCCACATCACTGAATTTTGATATTGAGAAGAGCCTTAATTATACGAATTAACATTACCGCACAAAATAACAAAATGAAAAGCTGATTTTACAGTTCTTGATTACTTTTGAAAAATGATTTCTAACATTAAAAAGCTTGCATCAGAAGTTGCGCCAAAAGTTCAGGCATGGAGGCACCACATCCATGCCAATCCAGAACTATCTTTTCAGGAATTTAACACCTGTGAATTTGTTTCAAAACAGCTTTTGGAAATGGAAATTCCACACCAAAAAGGTGTCGCCGGAACTGGAGTAGTAGGCTTGATTGAAGGAAAAAACCCATCCTCGAAAACGATAGCATTACGTGGAGATATGGATGCTTTGCCGATTGTTGAAAAAAATGATGTCCCTTATAAGTCCTTAAACCATGGTGTAATGCATGCTTGCGGACATGATGTGCATACTTCCTCATTATTGGGGGCTTCCTGGATTCTCAATCAAATTAAGGACCAGTTTGAAGGCACAATAAAATTGATTTTTCAACCCGGTGAAGAAAAGGTACCAGGTGGCGCTTCCTTGTTAATAAAAGAGGGTGTTTTAAAAAATCCGGCTCCTCAATCCATTATTGGTCAACATGTTATGCCACTACTTCCTGTTGGAAAAGTCGGATTTCGGGAAGGCCTTTATATGGCAAGTGCAGATGAAATCTATTTGACTATCCATGGAAAAGGTGGGCATGGAGCAATGCCACATTATGCCATTGATGTTGTTGCGATTGGGGCGCAGGTTATTACCGCACTTCAACAAGTTGTAAGCCGCTCTGCAGATCCTAAAATTCCATCCGTTCTTTCATTTGGAACGGTTCAGGCCCATGGCGCAACAAATGTTTTGCCAAATTCCATTTATTTGGAAGGAACCTTTAGAACAATGGATGAGGGATGGAGGTCAATGGCGCATGAAAAAATCAGTCAAATCGTTCATGGGATTTGTGGTGCGTTTGGTGCAAAAGCCGATTTGGAAATAAGAAGGGGATATCCGTTCTTGTTCAATGACCCAGAATTAACAAGCCAAATGAAGGAAAATGCCATTTCCTATCTTGGGGATGAAAATGTTGTGGATTTGGATATCTGGATGGCTGCTGAAGATTTTTCTTACTATACCCAGGAAATGCCTGGTTGCTTTTACAGATTGGGTACCCGAAACGAAGAAAAAGGAATTACTTCCGGGGTACACACCCCAACATTTGATATTGACGAAGATGCCCTGGAAATAGGTTGTGGCCTACTTGCCTGGTTGGCTTTTAATGGGCTTATCCATAAATAATCTGATTGTCTTTTTTCTTTTGTTGAAATATTCCTGGCAATAAATTTGTGCTGTTTGAATTCTTAAAAAGGTAGACCTTTGCAAAAGAATGATCGAACGAAAACTATACGATACCACAAACCCACAGGAAAAAGCAATTCTGGTTGCTGTTACACCGAAACAACAGTCAGAATCAATTACGAAGGAGTATCTTGATGAACTTGCTTTTTTGTGTACCACGGCAAAAGCACTTGTGACGAAACATTTTGTCCAAAAACTTGAAAGGCCAGACCACAGTACCTATGTAGGAAAAGGAAAATTAGAAGAAATCGTTCTTTGGATTGCGGATAACCCAACGGATTTGGTTGTTTTTGATGATGACCTAAGTCCTGCCCAGGTCAGAAATCTTGAAGCTGAATTAAAAATTAAAATCCTGGATAGAAGCCTTTTAATCCTTTATATTTTTTCAATGAGGGCACAAACGGCACAATCAAAAATCCAGGTAGAATTGGCACAATATCAATATATGTTGCCCAGACTAACACGACTTTGGAGCCACCTTAGCAAACAAAGAGGAGGAATTGGAAACCGAGGCCCTGGTGAAAAGGAATTGGAAACAGATAGAAGAATTGTAAATGACAGGATTTCTTTTCTTAAGGAAAAACTTGAATCAATTGATAAACAGTCCATTACCCGAAGAAAAAACAGAGAAAAAATTGTCAGAATTGCCTTGGTTGGATATACCAATGTTGGAAAATCAACCCTTTTAAATCTACTTTCAAAATCAGATGTTTTTGCAGAAAACAAATTATTTGCAACAGTAGATTCAACTGTGAGAAAAGTTGTCTGGAGTAATTTACCCTTTTTACTGACAGATACTGTCGGTTTTATCAGAAAACTTCCAACCCATCTTATTGAGAGTTTTAAATCGACACTTGATGAGATCAGAGAAGCAGATATTTTGGTTCATGTCGTAGATTTTTCCCACCCTTCACACGAGAATCAAATTTCTGTGGTAAATCAAATTTTGGGCGATTTGAAATGTTCGGACAAACCGACAATTCTGGTCTATAACAAAATAGACCTGGTTCCTACAGATAATGAGGAGGAAAAGATGACCTGGGAAAATTCCGCTAATACAAAAAATGTATTTATTTCAGCAGAGAAAAAAACCCATATCGGACCTCTGAGAGATGCCCTTCTTTTAGAAATTAAAAAAGCGCATGTTCAGATTTTCCCAAACTGGCTGGACCCTGAAATTTTGGAAGGGGTTTAGGTAATTCAGACTTTAGTTAATTGAAAAAGGATTTATCATTCACAACTCCTTTTTCAACTTCGATTTTTATTATTTACCCTAATACGCTGTTCCCAGTTTTTCATAACACTTTTTGTAGTATTCATATAAATACTCCCAATCAAATAGAACGGATGCTCTTTCTGTTAAATTCCTTTGATTAATTCTGTCTCGCCGGGTTTGTTTCACAAAGCTGAGCATTTGTTCAGAAAGTTGTTCCGCTGCATCATAATAGCTATGGTATCTACGATTTGTAACGTAAATCCCATTTTTTTCATGGTCGGGCATCGATTTTAACACAAAATCACCAAAACCGGACAAGTCACTTGTAACAGTGGGAACACCAGATGCAATGGATTCAAGCGGAGTATAACCCCATGGTTCATAATAACTTGGAAATACCCCAAGATGACACCCTCTTACAAACTGTGTGTAATCCATTCCAAAAAGTGGATTTGTACTGGCTATAAAATCTGGGTGATAAACCACCTTTACTTTGTGGTTTCTATGGTTAAGAAGACCGTGGCTGCGAATGGCGTTCAACATTTCGTCGGCTCCGTCATTTACCAGATTATGAGTTACAACCAAGGGTAAATTGTCAGATTTCCATGATTGAACAATCCGCCGTAATCTCAACCTCCAATAATCATCAACAAAATCGTTCAAATTCGGAAGCTTATTTTCTGTGCTTGAGGCTGCAGAATAAAACAACTTTTCACCCACCTGGTGCTCAATCGCTTTTGTGGTTTGCCGTATTTCTTCCATCATTGCCCGGCTTTGTAGGGCATTCGGATTCATAGAGTTGAATGGCTGTTTTGTAACCATAAACATAACGACAGTTGTATCAAGACCCTCCAATTGCATTTTCCAGTTTAGCCGGGAAAGCGCCTCAAGGGTAATGTCAAATCCTTTGTTTCTGAATTCAAACCTGCCAGAAGTGAAAAAATAAATCGTTTTATCCAGGTCAAATGAATAGCTCTGAAAAAAATGACCCATCACGAATTCATTTATTTTTTCTTTATACTGTTTATGAAGGTTTTGAAATTCATGCAACGCCGTAAATCGCTCAATGTTCAAGCCATTTGGAACAATCACGTCTGGCTGACGACCCAGGAGATGAAAACATTCTCTCGCTGTAACTTCTGAAACTGTGGAAAAAACATGGGCTCCATGTGCTGCCGCCCGTTCTATTTTAACTGTACCAACCACATTAAAATGTGTCGCTTCTTTCAACCAATCAAAAAATGGCAAATGGTCATAAAAGAAGGCATCATTCATTGCAATGTATCTTCCCAGAAGTGTGGCATGGGTTGTAAATACTATTTGATATGGAAGCCCTTCTCTTCTTATGTCTGGTATACAAGTTGATGCCATCCACTCATGAAAATGAGTTACCATCTGGTATTTGCTGGACTCTTCAACCTGAGATAAAAAATAATGAAAAAGCCGAACCGTTTCACCAAAAGCAGCGCATTGATCAAAAAGTGAATCGCCATCAGGGCAGTTTATGTCATGTCGGTCAAATAAATTGTATTTTATAACCGCCAGATTTTCATACACCTGATACGGATTTAATAATATAACTTTTGGATTTCCAGAAACCAACCATCTCCCGTAAAGAACCTGAAAACCCGCTTCTCTCATTTTTAAAACGGCTTGTCCAAAAGGATGGCTGTAATCATCCAATGGGTCAAATTCCGAAGAAAAATTTTTATGAATGAGGGGCCCAATACATAAATAATCCTCTCCCCAATGTTCTACGGCAGCAGGAACTTTGGAACGAATAACGGTATAAATCCCTCCGACCTGATTACATACCTCCCAGGCAATTTCCATCAGGAGTTTTGGCCTTGGAGAAATTAGCTCAGGACTCACGGTCTCATTTCTTTGTTTTTTGTTATTGGCCATATTGGTGATATATTTAGAATTGCTTCCTGCCTGCAAAAAACAAAAAATAGCATTGCATTGTATAAAAACCTTTGTTTTTTGGATTATTGCTTTTTCAAATCAACGTGCATTACGGTTTGAAAAAAAATAATTTTTCAAAGTCCCTTTTAAAATCTGGCTCTATCTTTGAAATATTAAACTGAAAAATTCTTTAAACACCTTTTTTTGTTAGGTTCTACAATGAAAAAACACAACCAATCCAACTACAGGATCATTTTTCTTTTTTTAGGGCTACTCTTAAGGCTTGAAGGATTTGGACAATTCTTTACCTTTTCTCCTTTTAAAACTTTAGGGGTCGAGCAAAATGAAAATCTACTTCCGAATCCCTGGACAGGTTCTTACAATTCTGGCCAATTCTGGCCATGCGACCTGAACAACGATGGAGATGATGACCTAATTGTATTTGACAAAACATCAAATCGGGTTTTGACCTATTTGAGGGAATTTGAAAATGGGCGTTATCTCTGGAAGTATAATTCTGATTTTGAAGACTTAATTCCGGAAATGGAATCCTGGATGGCAACCGCCGATTTTAATTGTGATGGCAAGCTTGACCTTTTCACCCAAACTTCTGCCGGAATCAAAGTTTTTAAAAATGTTACGAGCGCCCCTGGCCAGGTTGCCTTTTCCTTGGAGGTGGATGGTTTAACAAGTATTGGTTTTAATGGGCCAATTAATCTGCAGGTAAACCCATATGGAGCCCCGGCAATTACGGATGTGGACAATGATGGTGATCTAGACGTCCTCACCTTTGATTTTTCCGGAAATACGGTTGAATATCATAAAAACCAGGTTTTTGAAAATTCCGGTCAATGTGCCGGATTTCAACTGAAAAAAGATTCCTGTGTTTTTGGCTTATTTGCAACAAAGCCAATTTGTGGACAAATCAGGTTAAATACAGGTTGTTTTGGCCAAAGACCCGGACCCGGAAATCCGATGGACCCAACTGCAAGAATTCAACACATAGGTTCTCAGCTTTCAGCAATTGACCTTGATGCTGATGGTGATAAAGACCTTTTGGTTGGGGATATAGGATGTAGCTTACTGAATAAATTGACCAATGGAGGAACCGCTTCATCTGCAATTATTACTGCCGCCGACACATTATTTCCTTCCGCTTCAAGTTATGTGAAAATCCCATTCTTCCCTTCTGCCTATCAGATGGACTTCAATTTTGACAACAAAACAGATCTGGCTATTTCTCCTACCTTTTTCAGCAATTATTCTGAAGATTTTAAAGTCAACACTTCCAAGGGGACATATTTATACCTAAACCAAAGTCAAAATCAGGTTCCAGATTTTCAGTTGGCAGAACGAGATTTTCTTCAAAATCAAAGCATTGAAGTAGGAGAGGAGTCTGTTCCTGCATTTGCCGATATAGATGGTGATGGAGATAAGGATCTTTTTGTAGGAAATCTGGGGCAAAAAAATGGTTCACTTGTTCAGGCAAAAGTTGCATTTTATAAAAATATAGGAACCAGTCTTTTGCCAAAATTTTCACTTGAAACCGATGATTATCTTGGGTTATCAACCCTTTTCAGGAAAAGGTTAAGGCCTGTTTTTGAAGATTTTAATGGAGATGGCGCTACAGATTTTGGCTGGATTTCTTCGCCAGGAAATACAATTGACAGCACCTTTTTATATGTTTTAATCAATCAAAATCCTTTAGGGCAGCCCTTTTCCTTTTCCCCTTTAAACCAGGCAATCCTATTTCCTTTTACATTTTCAATTTACGATTGCCCCGCATTTGTAGATATTGATGGGGATAATCAAAAGGATATGCTTGTGGGCAAATACACTGGTCGAATTCAATATTGGAGACAAACCAACCCATGGCCTGTCTTGCAATATCAGTTGGTCAATAATAATTATGGAAATATCAACAGAGCTCCTTTTTCAAATAATCCCAATCTATCCGTTACTGATATAGACCAGGATGGCAATCCCGACCTGGCAGTAGGAGACTTAACAGGAAAAGTTAAATTCTACAGGAATTTCAAATTAAGCCCAACCAATACCTTTTTAGCAGATAGCTCTTGGTACCAAAATTTGCTCTTAAATCAAAAACTGTTTAGAAAATTTGGAAACTCCATCTCACCTGCTCTTTCTGATTTGAATGGAGATGGATTTCCAGAATTGGCTATTGGGACCCAAGGAGGAGGTGTTGTTTTGTTGGTTAACAGATTGGGAACCAACTCTGTAGATAAACTTTCAAAAAATATACCCTGGAAAATTTTTCCTAATCCATCACAATCAGGCGAAATCATTAATTGGTATGGAATGGGCTTGGAAAAGATTGAGATGACTTCAATTTTAGGTACGCCAATTCAAACCTGGAATGTTGGTCACACCCAAAATACAGGTAGAATCACATTGCCGAATTGCCCTTCTGGAATTTATGTGTTTGTCCTAAGCAATTCCAGCGACAAAAGGGTTCTTAAAGTAAAAGTCAATTAAACCCAGAATTGCCTTAGGAAATCCCTGTCTGCCAACAGGCTGGTATTCCGAGTCTAAAACTGCTTCAAATCAGAGGCTTTGCCCACATTTCTTCTTTGTCCATTGCCCTGCTATGAATTTCAAATACAAGGTGCTGATTTTTTGTAAGCCTGCCCCGCACAGGTTTGCTGTCGGTATTGGCCTCTCATTACAAAGTCCTAACGACAAATCAGGGTTTAAAGAAAAACAGACGAGACTTGAGCGGTTAACAAATTTCTAACAATTGATGTTTTTTTTTGAAAAATTCGCAACAAAAACCACAAATTGTTGGTTCGAAACGAAATTACAATATAACAAGTTGTTAATCAGCACTTGGCAAATTACATTTGTCAAATTGGAACGCTGTTTAAGCCGCCTGATTTTTATACCAATATAACCAAAAAACCGAATTAGGTTAACCAAATTTCTAGAAAATCCGGTCCATTGGCCGGATTTTCTTTATTTATAGCCTATTTAAAATGACGTTGAAACCCTGTTATTTCATTTTTGGTCAAATTCATATTGTTCTTTTTTTTAACATTGGGCCATGATTAATGAAAACAAGGCTTCAAGAAAATCTATATCTCTGGAAAATACAGAAATAGCATTTTCCTCAAGAAGCAATTCCGAGTTGTTAAAGATGAATTTGATGTTCTATCTTATGAATAACCCAGGCTTAAATAAATTGGCAATTAATTTGTTATTGTTTTCAATTAAACTTCATTTACCAATAAAACCCCTGGTGAAGGGTACCATCTTCAACCATTTTTGTGGGGGTGAAACTTTGGAGGAATGTTTAAAAACCATTGAAAATCTATCAAAATTTAAGATTGGTACCATTCTGGACTATTCAGTTGAGGGCGAAAAGAATGAGTCTGGTTTTGACTTTGTTGTTGCCGAGACAATTAAAACCATTGAAATTGCCTCAAAGCAAAAAACGGTTCCTTTTGCTGTTTTTAAGACTTCGGGAATAGCCTCTGTGGCTTTATTAGAAAAAGCCCAGCGAAATACACTTACAGACACAAAGGAGATTGATGCATTGAAAAGGGCACGGCAGCGATTTTCAAAAATCTGTTCTGCAGCAGCAAGCCAAAAAGTAAGAATCTTTGTTGATGGAGAAGAATCCTGGATTCAAAATGAAATTGACAGATGGGCCTATGAAGAAATGGCGCTTCACAACAAAGAGAAGGCATATATTTTTAATACATATCAACTGTATAGAAGTGATGTTTTGGCCCAATTGAAAAAAGCCCATGAAGACGCGACTCAGTCTGGATACGTATTGGGGGCAAAACTGGTAAGAGGTGCTTATATGGAAAAGGAAGCAGCCTATGCCTCAAAAAATGGGCTAAAAAACCCAATCCAAACATCCAAAGAAAATACAGACAGAGACTTTGACCTTGGAGCCAGATACTGTATTGACCATATCGGTGAAATTCACTTTTGCCTTGGCTCTCACAATGAAAAAAGCAATGTCGCTTTAAGCGAAACTATGGATACAATGGGATTATCCAAAAGTGATGACAGGATTTGGTTTGCCCAGCTTTTTGGCATGAGCGACAACATTAGTTTTGCTTTGGCCAGGGAAGGCTATAATGTTGCTAAATATGTTCCTTATGGACCTGTATTTTCCGTTATGCCCTATTTGATAAGAAGGGCTTCAGAAAACACGTCTGTCGCTGGACAAACCAGCAGGGAACTCAGCTTGATTCAAAAAGAAAGAAGCCGTCGGGGAGAATCTTAAAATTAACTCAATCTACGTGACTGCCAATTATTTCTATTGGTAACTTGGACAGAACTTTAAAATCTTCTCCAGCCTCTTTCATATCCTCATCGTCTTCATCGTAAAACCAACGAACAACCGCTATTTTACCATCCGCTCCAATTTTTTCAAACTTTTTAATCATCCTCAAAAAATGCGATGTTGAACTGGTATTAAAATACTGCAGCTTAAATACTAAAGAGGTATTTGGAACAGGACTTTCAGCATAGGCTTCCATGTAGTCGATCAACGGCTTATAGAACTCAAAAGAATTCTCAGGCAAAGATTTACCTGATATTTCAAAATATCCATCCTGTGGCAGAAAGCTGATTTTTGGAGTTGTTGATGTGGGCTCTATTTCGATACGTTCCATTTAATTACAAATTTGTGGTCATTAAAAAATCTATTAATCTTTAACCTTAATTTCCATACTAAAAAAAGACCTGTTTTCTTCTATTTCCTGAAAATTGAAATCCAATTTGCTTCCAGAATCCTTAAGAACTCTTAAAATTCCAAGTCCTGCACCGCCTTTATTTGAAATTTCCCCTTTGTCAAGGATTTCGAGGTAAAGACTGTGTACCTGTTCTTTTTCCAGTGAATTGACATATTCCAATTTGGATTTCAGATCTGGTATTTGCCTGGGAGCTATATAGTTTCCTATCTGTATAAAAAATTCAGCTTCCCGTCGTCCAATTAAAAAAATACAATGATGTCCGGAAAAAAACTCCTCAGAGAATGTTTCTGAATGATAAAGAATGTTTTGAAGGCACTCTATTAAAATATTGATTATCGATTTTTTCTTCTTAAACGGAGTTTTCAAATCTTTCAATTTTGTCTCCGACAAGTTTAGAATAGATGTAATCAATTCATTATTTAAAGTCCCCCTATATCCAAATATCAATTGATGATTTCTCATCATCTGGTATTGGTCAAATGCCTTAATCATATTCTTTAGTTTCGAGTAGGGTATCTATTTTATTAAATTTTTATCGTTCTATCGGGGGATTCAAGTTCAAGTATAAGGCCATTTTTGGGTAATCGCCAAATTTATGATTTAACAACCTGGTGCTTTTAGTGTAGTATTTATCTATTTTTGACAAAATTCAAAGAAAAAAATGGAATTAGAGCAAGAACAAGGCTTCGAAAAATTTAAGCTAAACAAAAAACTTGAGAAGGCCATCCACGACCAAAACTGGTCGGTTCCAACCCAAATTCAGGAAAAAGCAATTCCATTGGCAAAAGCCGGAAAGGATATTCTTGGGATAGCGCAAACAGGTACAGGAAAGACGGCTGCCTTTCTTCTTCCTTTAATGGCAAAACTTCATTTTCCTCAGGGAATACATACAAGAGCCATTGTTTTGGCGCCAACCAAAGAATTGGTAATGCAGCTTTCTATTCATTTCCAGGCCCTGAATTCGGATTTGAACTTTAGATATGTCGTTTTGGTTGGTGGAATTGGAATAAGCAAACAACTGGCTGACTTAAAAGCAGGTAATGATATTGTGTTTGCAACTCCTGGCCGTTTTCTTGAAATATATGAAACCAATGAATGGAAAGTCAAAGAAATTAAAACATTGGTGATAGACGAAGCAGATAGAATGTTAGATATGGGTTTTATGCCTCAAATCCGAAGCATTCTGGAAAAAATCCCGTCTAAGCGACAAAACCTTCTTTTTTCTGCAACATTCTCTCCAACTGTTGAAGAATTGGCTTCAGAGTTTTTAGAATTTCCGGTGAGGGTTGAGGCTTCTGAACAATCTACCGTTGCTACAACCATTGACCAGAGTATTATCAGAACCTTAAATTTTCAAACCAAGCTAAACACCTTACTTGACATTCTGAAGAATCTTTCAGATGAAGAATCGGCCATTGTTTTTGTAAAAACAAAAAAGACAGCAACTGATATCAGTAAGTTTTTGGATAGAAAACTTCCCTTTCCGGTTTCATTTCTGCATGCCAACAAGGGAACCAATACCCGGCTCACCGCTTTAAACGCATTACATAATAATGAAATCAGAGTTTTGGTTTGTACAGATGTGGCTGCCAGGGGGTTAGATATAACATCGGTAGGAATGGTGATCAATTTTGATCTTCCCATCAAGTATGAAGAATATGTGCACAGAATAGGTAGAACCGGCAGGGCAAACCGACCCGGAAAAGCAATTTCATTTGTTGATCCTTCAGAGGAAATCCACCTGGAAAGGATTGAAAAAATGATTAGAACCAAGATTAAGGCCAAAAAAGTGACAGAAAAACTGGTTGTCAAAGAAACTCCTTTCGAAGAAATGCAGGATATTCTTAAGAAACTAGATAACCAGAAGAAAAAAGAAGACCCGACCTTTAAAGGAGCCTTTCATGAAAAAAAGGCTAAAAATCAAAAAGCAGTTAATCTTAAACCAAGAGAAAAAACTGTTGACAAAAAAACTGGCAAGAAATTCAAGCCTAAATCTTTCCGGAGCTCTGGGAAATTTCGTGGATAAAAGAAATGGTTATTTCATTGAAAGCATCTGGCTGATCTACATTGCAAACGTGCCCGGAATTGGAAACAACAAAAAGCCTGGAGAAGGGATGTTGAGGCACCAGTTTCTTTATAAAAGGTAAAAACATGTGGTCCTCATCTCCCATTACAAATAAAATGGGGACAGGAATGGGCTTCTCGTTAAAGTATTTCAATAAAGGATTGACTTCATAAATCAGTCTATACCAGTAAATAAACTCTTTTTGACATAGTTTTTTGGCCTCATTCACAAACAAAAGCCGGCTTTGTCTGTGTCTTTTTTTAGGCATGATAATCCATGCAAAAAAACTATATAGCCAAAGGTAGGGCATTAAGGTTTTGAACCAATCGCCAAACGCAGAAAGAACTTTTGCCCTGAAGTTAAGTCTCATAATTGCTCCTCCAAGAATCATTGATTTCACTCTGTCTGGAACCATTTCATATAGATTTCTTATCAATATGGTCCCAAGAGAAATCCCTACAAAATGGGCAGATTGAATTTTTGCCTCATCTAATACCTCAATAATGTCCTGGCAAATTTCTTTAAATGAGTATTGTTCATACGGCTTTTGGGTTTGTGACCGGCCATGACCTCTCAGATCAACCATCAAAACATTAAAATTCTGACAATAATCTTTTACCTGTTTAAACCAAATAGAAGAGCTGCCTCCTGCTCCATGCACAAAAACTACCCACTCAGAGGAATTTGAATTTGGATACGTTTTATAATAGAGCATTTGTAGACTTCCGGTAAAAACCTGGTTTCTGGTGATTTGGACTTAGGGACCAAAAATAGGATCTATTTTACTAAAATCAGTCAAACAGTTTCAGTTAACCGTATTTGATTTTGCCAAATAATCTAAAATCTCTGGAACCAAACCTGGCCCTCTATAAATCAAACCCGTATAAATCTGGATGGCATTGGCGCCCAAATCCATTCTTTCTTTTGCGTCCGGGCCGCTCATGATTCCACCAGAGGCCATTAAAAACAGGTCTGACCCTACAAGTTTTTTCAAACCGGAAAGTACATTTTTTGATTGTGATTGGATTGGCCTTCCACTTAAACCGCCCGGGCCAATTGCATTAATTTTCTCCTGATTGGTTTTTAAACCATCTCGCTGAATACTTGTGTTATTGGACACAATACCAGCTATTTTCAATTCTTTGCAAATCTCTACGGCCTGATTTATTGCCATTTCTTCCATATCAGGAGAGATTTTAAGAAAAAGAGGTTTTGGTTTATTTAACTTTTGGTTTTCTTCCTGAACCGTATACAAAATCTTTCCAAGAGATTCTTTTTCAAGAAGTTGTCGTAAACCTGGTGTGTTGGGCGAACTAAGATTTATTGTAAAATAATCAACAAACTCATTCAAACATAAAAAACAGGACCTGTAGTCCTCAAATGCCAATTCATTTGGTGTATCCTTATTTTTTCCAATGTTTCCACCAATGATAAATCCCGGATCTTTTCTTCTTGAGAGTCTTTTTGCAATTTCAACCATCCCATCATTGTTAAAGCCCATTCGGTTGATTATCGCTTCATCTATTGGAAGCCGAAATAGCCTCGGTTTTTGATTTCCTGATTGTGGCCTTGGTGTTACTGTTCCAATTTCTGCAAAACCGAATCCTAATAACGGTAGTGCATTAATTAAATGTGCATTTTTATCAAATCCGGCAGCCATTCCTACCGGGTTTTTAAACTTCAAACCAGCCATTTGGAATGATTGATCTTTATTGTTTTCCGGAGAAAATATTGATTTCAAACCCACTCTGAAAAAAGGTAGAGAAGCAACTAGATTAAGGCCCGATACGGTTAATTCATGGGCAGTTTCCGGGTCTAAACTAAAAAGAAGCGGTTTAAAAACAGAACTATAAAAATGAGACATCAGGATTTTCTTTTACTGGATTTTTTCACTTTAAACCGAAGTTCTTCCACTTTCCCTTCAGGAGATTTAACCTGGATTACAGCGCCTTCTGAAACTTTCTGGTAAAGGACCAAGGTCAGAGAAAGTGCTGTTTCCACTAAAAAGTCCTCTTCCACTTCTGGAACCAGGGTTTTAATTTCTTCAAGTTTTTGCCAGGATGCTTCTGTTAAATTTATTATATTCATTGTTGAAAAACGTGGAGTTATCTTATTAGGAATGGGTTTATATTAATATTCTTCTCCTTGAGTCCATTTTTTACCAGGCTGTAAAACTCTGGAATAATCAATATCTGCACCAACAATTGGATCCCACAAAGGGCAACTGCAATTCCTTCCAAACCATATAACTTGCTAAAATACCAGGCGGCTACAATTGAAATTGGGGCCCCAATCATTGAAATAATCGAAGATCGCTCGTGGATGCCCATACTTTGAAGAAAAACGGAAGGAATGTGAATAACACAAAGAGCGAACATATTGATGGTAAATACTACCAGCAAAAAATAGTTTAAACCAAAGTCTTTTCCCATCCAAAGGTCTATAATCCAGGGACCAAAAAACACCAATCCAAGGGCACCTATTGCTGCCAATCCTAGCGTCAACCAAAGCAACCTGTTATGCAACAACCACAATCCAAACCAATCCCTTTTGTGATAAAGGCTTGTGATCTTGGGCACCTTTACATCTGAAAATTTAAATATCAAACGCATGCTGGTATCCGGAATTCGCAAGGCCACAGAATACATTACAACTAAGGATGCATTCTGGAGAGATGAAACCAAAATACTATAGGAGTGAACAATAATCTGCTGGGCCAAACCCATGAGGAAAAAGTGAAAACTGGGTTTGAGAAATCTTCGAAATTGTTTGTTTGAAAAATGGCTGTAATGCAAATCATAGACCATTTGATATTTACTCACAACAAATAAAGCGATGGTATATACAATCGTACCTAATAGGGTAACAGAGGATAATTGCAAAAGACCTCCCCCTGTTTTAAGCACATAAATAGAGGCTAAAAAAATAGAGGCAATCCGAAACATTTCAAGCCCATTCCTAAGAGAAAGTTTGTGCCTGGCAAACAATATATTGAAAGGCAATTGAGAAATGAAATTGAGGAAAAAAACCAAATAAATCAACCAAAACGATTTGGAAGCTTCTGGCAAAAGTTCACTTGAAATTTTTATGATGGGTCCAAGGAGAAAAAATTGAATTAGAAGAAAAATTGGAAAAGTCCCTAATCCAAATAAGAACATTGAAAACAAAAAGGTATTAACCAACTTGTTGACTTCCTTTAGTTTATCTTGTTTTTTTATGAGTTCAATAATGAATGTTTGACCAAAACCAAAAGATGAAAGATTAAAAAAATTAGTAATCCCAAACAGGACAAGCCAAATTCCATAACTTTCTTTACCAAGATTTCTAACCAAAGCAGGAGTAAGCACAAACATAGTAACCATGTTGAGTCCCAACAAGGCATAGCTACTGCCAAGCTCATATATAAATCGCTGGTTTCGCGACAATTGCCTTAAAATCCGGCCGATAATAGGATTTTCCAAACTGCAACAAAAATACAAGTTTTGAAATGCATGTTGTTCCTTTTATTAGTTTTCGGCCATTAAGAATGGAGGAGTCTCAATATTTCAATGCCCATACGCACAAAAAGCCGCAATTTCAAAATGTGTGGGCTTGCAGAAATGCATTTCATTTTTCTAATAAAAAAAGTTTATCTGCCTTAAAATATTCTGTTTCGGTAGGCCTTCATCCATGGCACTCCGGGTTGTTTTCGCCGGAGCTTGAAAAAAAAATTCGTGAAAATTCGTTGGCCAATAATGTTGCTGCCATTGGAGAAGTTGGCTTGGACAAAGCGTCTTCAGTTGATTGGAATTGCCAATTGAAAACATGGGAATTCGAATTTGGCCTGGCACAAACGCTTAAACTTCCGCTAATTATACATTGTGTAAAAGCATATTATGAGTTTGTTCCTTTTTGTGCCAAAACAAACGTTCCGATGATGTTTCATGGTTTTTCAGGCAATTCAGATGTTTTAAAACAGCTTTCAAAATATGAGCATTCTTATTTTTCAATTGGTCCTCATTTGCTAAAAAATAAAATGATTCAGGAACTCATTTCTAAAATTCCTTTGAACCGGCTTTTATTTGAAACCGATGCAGGCAAATTTTCAATTATTGAAATTTATGAAACGGCTTCTTGTATTCTTAAAATAGAAATGAAGAACCTCCAACTCCTGATAAAAAATAATACTTTAGAATTTTTTGGACAAAAAGCATTACTCCATTTTTGAAAAACATGACTGAAAAAATACCGGGCTGGATGAGCCGTACTGAACTTATGCTTGGCGAAGAGCCCATTCGCAAGTTAATGAATGCCAATGTTTTAGTCGTAGGGCTAGGGGGAGTTGGTGGTATTTGTGCCGAAATGATTGCCCGGGCTGGTGTAGGCAGAATGACCATTGTGGATGCAGACACAGTAGAAGCAAGCAACCGAAACAGACAACTTCCGGCGTTGGTAAGCACAGAAAATAAATTGAAATCTGAAGTCCTGGCAGAAAGAATTCTGGATATTAACCCAGATATAAAACTTCGATCGGTTCCTGAATATTTACGGGAGCATCACACTTTTGACATCCTGATTTCGGAAAAATATGATTATGTGGTGGATTGTATCGATACCCTTTCGCCTAAGGTTTTTCTCATCAAAAAAAGTTTTGAATTGGGTTTGCCCATTGTTTCTTCCATGGGTGCCGGCGGAAAAGTGGACCCTACGCAAGTCCAGATTGGGAATCTATGGAAAAGCTATAATTGCAATCTGGCTTATTATGTGCGAAAGCGATTGGGTCAAATGGGATTGAAAAACAGAAAGTTAACTGTGGTTTGGAGCCCGGAACTAGCCGACCAAAAAAGAATTATACTTGCTCCGGAGGGAAATCCAAAAAAATCTCTGATTGGCACCATCAGCTATATGCCTGCAGTTTTTGGCTGCGCCATGGCAAGTGTGGTTATCAGGGATTTGATGGGCGAAGTTGGTTAGGCGCTTTCTTGCTCCTTTTTAATTTTCTCCAAAGCAAATACATCGCTTTTATGTTTATCCCTGCCAACTTTTGTTTTTTCAGCGATTAAATGGTTGATGTGCAAAAACGGTACTGGAATATTCTTGATTGTTGCAATGGACGCCATAGAAAAACACGATTCGAATTTCTCTTGTGGAAAACCTTTAAGATATGTCATTATATCCAAATCTATTCCTGAGTTAAGTCTTATCGTTGACAAACCTGGAATAAAATCCATGGTTTCAATTGCTTCAAAATCTCCAATGCTCAGTTGTAATAATGCGGTTCTAAGTTTTCTTCGATTCGCCAAAGAGTTCTCAATCCAGTCATCAACGTCTTCTGTGGTTCGGATATGGCCATGAAGAGTGGTTGCAAATCCTCCTACCATTATGTATTTCAAGCCTAATTGATGAAACTTGGACCAAAGATTTATGATTTCTTCATCCATAATATCCACAGCTATTCGTCTTTTTTATGAACAATCACCGCCTCTTTCATCAACTTTTGAGCCCGAATCAATTTCATCATTAAAAAAAATCTTTCCTCATGCGTCAATGCCAAACGCCGTTGTAGTTTCTTTTCCTCTGAATCGTTGGTAATTAGATGGCCTTTCATAAATTTTCTAATCTTTCAATTCACGGCATCTCCCCTCAAAATCCTCAATCGTTTTCTTGCCTCGGCCACAAATACGGAGCCCGGAATTTCTTTTATCAAGGACAGAAAATAGCCCATCGCTTTTTCTTTGTCTTTCAGATTGTCAGAGTAGATAACGCCGCTAAAAAACAGAGCATCATCGAGATACAGTTCTGAGGCCTTGGTTTTATATATCTGGTCAAGCTGCTCGAGGGCTTTGTCCAGCTGGCGGGTGGCGGCAAAATTTTTGTACAAGCGGAATTTCAGTTTTTCCAAAACCACGGGGTTGGAAATGGTAAAAGTGAGCTTTTCAATCTGGTCGATGGAGGCTGCGTAATTTCCCTGAAAGATAAGCAAGTCAATATCCGCGAATTTAGACAGGAAGAAGCCCGTGGTGTCTTCGGCCAGCAGGTCCTGAAGAAGTAGTCCCAATTCAATGGCATCGTTGCTTATATCGCGGCTGGTGCCTTGTTTCAAAACATCAAGCTGTTCCTGGCAAAGTTCAAATTCTCCTTTGAAATAAAAAACCTTGGCGTTTTTCAGTTTGGCCTCATATCCAACCAAACTTTCGGCCTCATCTTTTTCAACCTGGCCGTACAACAAACTTGCTTCCCAAGGTTCATCTTTTAAAATGTACATATCACCCAACATTATTTTGGCTTTGTTCTGAAGATTGAACGGCCAACGTCGGGTTTTAAAACTTTCCTCTAAAATGACAATGGCTGAATCTGGTTTATTGAGATATTTTCCACACAGTTCAGCGACTTTCATGGTGAGGTCGTACACATTTAAATATTGGCTGTTTGCCAGATTGTTATATTCCTGAATGAGTTCTTTTACATCTTGTTTTTTAACTGGATAGGTATTTTTAACCACATCTTCCCTAAGCTGAACCAACTTTTGCTGGGCAAGAAATCTATATTGACTTGCAGGAAAACTTTGGATCACAAACTCAAAACATTTGATGGCCACCCTGTTCAAATCACTGTTAATGGCAAATTCGCCCAATTGATACACCCGCGTTCCTCCCGTGTTTTCAAGCATATCCAATGCCTTGTATTGAATGAGGGCACCTTCAAAATCCTTTTTTTGCATGTAAATCCAGGCCAGAAATGAAGGATAAACTGCTTCATTTGGCTTGGTTTGAATTTGCTTTAATAGTTCAATCTGCAATTTTTTTGATAGTTCATCCTGCCCAATCGGTTCCTGCAAAAAGGTTTCCAGCTCGACCTCTTCCATCACTCTTTGCTCCAGGAGTTTTACAATTGTAATTGCCAAATCCGCATATTTCTTTTCCAACAACTGAATCTGAAACATTTCCTTCCAAAGTACTGAAAGACCAAATGTTTTTATTCCGGCATCCAATAACTGTCCTGCATAAGCAGGGGAAGCATTCTCCAGGAAAAACATATAGCCAGCTTTCGTTCTTTCACTTGTTTTCAAAAACCAGGGAATCAATTTTCCGTTGGTAAATTTTTCAAGTTCCTTTTCGTCTTTTTTTGTGTTTTTCAAATAAGTAAACTGAAAAGTCTGATAGACCATTTCATTGGGATACTTCTTTAAATATTTTTTAATTACCGCTTCTGTTTTCGCCGGTTTTACCTTGTCAAGCGAGAGGATATACTTGTTAAAAATCTGGGCATCCCAATTTTCATCACCAGCTAAAGCCTCATAATTTTCCAGGGCTTTCTGATAATTTTCTCTTTTAAAATACTCATCCGCCAGATCTTTTTTCTCAGTCTTTGTTTGGCCGAATGAAATTGTAACGAAACACAAAATCAGAAAACCAGTCAGAAAACCACTTTTGATTTTTGAGTTCCGCCTTTTTACTTGAAATTCAGTTTTCCACATCATACACACATCAATAATAGAATTACAAATATTTAATTATTTATTGTACTTATTGCTAAGGGTGTTGATATGTGGATAAGTTTTGTGGATAATTAAAGTAAGACTTCAACTGGCTATTCTTTTTACGCTTCATAATCATAGTTTTAACTCTAAACTTTTAACTCTAAACTTTTAGCTCTAAAATTGTGCATCAATTTATTTTGAATTGTGAATAAGTCCGGCTTTGTGGATAGACTTTGATCGTCAAATAACTTTTTGTGGATAGCTTTTACTTTATCCACATTCTGTCTTACACTTGTCAACAAATTTATATAGATTTTCATAAAAGTTAAGTTATTAAAAATCAATGGAATATAGGATAGAGAAAGATACGATGGGTGAGGTAACTGTACCAGCTCAGGCGTATTGGGGAGCACAAACCCAGCGGTCAAGGGAAAATTTTCAGATTGGCGGGCATACCATGCCAAAGGAAATTGTATATGCTTTTGCGTATTTGAAGAAAGCAGCTGCTCAGGCAAATTGCGATTTAGGGGTTTTATCAAAAGAGAAATCAGATTTAATTGGCCTGGTCTGTGATGAAATTTTGACTGGTAAACTGGATGACCAATTTCCATTGGTTGTTTGGCAAACAGGCTCTGGTACACAGTCTAATATGAATTTAAATGAGGTAATTGCAAATCGTGGACATGTGTTGCAAGGTGGCAATTTATTGGATGATAAGAAAGTCTTGCATCCAAATGACGATGTAAATAAATCTCAGTCTTCTAACGATACTTTTCCGACGGCCATGAGCATTGCCGCTGTTAAAATATTGAAAGAAAAGGTTTTACCCCGGGTTTCTGAGTTAAGGGATGAGATTTCTTCTAAGGCAGAGGCTTTTAAATCAGTAGTTAAAATAGGACGAACGCATTTAATGGATGCTACCCCTTTGACATTGGGACAGGAATTTTCTGGTTATGCGGCCCAGTTAACCCATGGGTTAAAGCATATTGATCAATCCTTATCGCATTTGTCTGAATTGGCTTTGGGAGGCACTGCCGTTGGAACTGGTTTGAATGCTCCAAAAGGATATGATGTTCTGGTTGCTAAAAAGATTTCTGAACTTACTGGTTTTCAGTTTGTAACTGCACCAAATAAGTTCGAATCTCTGGCTGCACACGACGCCATGGTTTTTGGTTCAGGTGCATTAAAAACACTTGCTGTGTCGTTGATGAAAATTGCCAATGACATTCGTTTGTTATCGTCCGGACCACGTTCTGGTTTTGGTGAAATCTTAATTCCTGAAAACGAACCGGGATCGTCTATTATGCCAGGGAAAGTTAATCCTACTCAATCTGAGGCTCTTACTATGGTTTGTGCTCAGGTTATTGGGAACGATGCAGCAATATCGGTGGGTGGCATGAACGGTCATTTTGAATTGAATGTATTTAAACCGGTTATTATTTTTAACTTCCTTATGTCGGCCAATCTGATTGCAGATGCCTGTGATTCATTCCGGAAACACTGTGTAGTTGGGATTGAACCAAACCATATATTCATCAAAAAACACCTTGATAATTCACTTATGTTGGTAACTTCTTTAAACACCCACATTGGTTATTATAAAGCAGCGGAGATTGCTAAGAAAGCGCATAAAGAAAACCTAACTTTAAAGGAATCTGCCATGGCCTTGGGTTATGTAACCTCAGAGGAATTTGACGCCTGGGTGAAGCCTGAGGAGATGGTTTAAAAGCCAGGTTTCAACACAATATTCTCCAAATCCCAACCCAGCTTCAGCTCTACAGGTTCGGGATGCACATAAAGAGGCTCGGCTTTTCGTCGGGCTTCTTTGTTTCCACCAGTGTAGAATCCATCTTTATCCAGGTCGTCAAAAATCTGAAAAGTGTACCGTCCTGGTTTTAGCAAATAGTTGAACGTTTTTCCAATCGACCTTGCTTCGACTTCTTTTTTACTGTTTAGTATTTCTAATACAAGAGTCTTATTACCAGCGTTTTCTATCGAGCCTGAAACCATTCCTTTTGGTTCCATGTCGGCTTTGCTTATGTCTATTGAGTCCCTTTTGAAACCCTGTAGGTTATAAAAAGTAACTGTATCAAAGCGCATTTTAAGTTTGCCCGGTTTCAGTTCTTTAAAAGGAATAACGATTTGATTGTTACCAGTAATAAATGGAATTTGTTTCCAAACGGTGTCCTGTGTCACAAATAAGGAATCTGGATATCGGTAAATGGCCCAATTCCATTTCAATTTCAGATTAAGAGTTTTGCCGTCTTTTTCCAGGGTTATCGTTTTTTTGATGGGTATTAAATCCAGTGTTCTGCTTGTATCTATCTTTACTAAATCAATGGTATCCTGATAGCAATTTTGTAATGAATCAGCGAAACTGTGGAAATAACTGTTTTTTACAGGATAAAGCCAGAATTGGGTATGTTCTTCGTTTTCTGCAATGATGTTGTTTTTGAACTTTCCGTTTGGGAAAATCCACTGGCTGGCTTCAATGACAACTGTGTCCCCTTTTCGCTGTTTAAAAAGTTTTGTTGGTTTATATTTTTGAGGTAGAGGCGTCACACTAATCTGTAGATTTGAATCCACCTTTACAGAATCAAAAAATAATAAACCATCGTCTTCTTCGTATTTGTAGTTTTCATTTTTATCGTTGAAAATCTCCACATTGTATTTTCCTGTACTCAATCCCCTTATTTGCAGAGGTCTTAAACTGTCAGTCGTTGAAGAAAAGACCACCTTTTTTTCCTTGTTAAATAAGGCTGTAAATTTTTGTTGGCTGACTTTTCCGCTTTTATCAAGAATAGTAAAACTGGTTTTAAGTGTATCTATGGCTGCACCTGTTGAAAAAAGGATGGTGGTATCTTTCATGTTGTTGCCTTCCCGGTCATCTTTTATTTTCTTCAGGAGCTTCATCACATAAGTTGTATTGGGTTGCCATCCCGAGTCGGGGCTTATTTTTAATCGTCTTGTTCCTGTGGTTACGGTTAAAGGTGTTAAAGGGGAAATGAACTGAATTTTTGTGTTGTCTTCTGACACATCTTCATTGAATTCCATTACTAAATTTTTGCCTTTAAAGTTGGTTGTTCCACTTAATGGGAAAATCGCAACCAATTTTGGTGCAGTTGTATCTCGTGGACCCCCTTCTGGGGCCTGAACGCTTGCACATCCATATAACAACAGGCCGACAAGGGATAAAAGGAATATTTTAAGCATTATTTACTTCTGGTGTTGAATAAAACAAAAAGTAAAACACTGATTCCCAATACGATTGCTGCTCCGGTTAGCCATTGCCCTTTGCTTGATGGCAATGCATTGTTGCTTTTGCTCAGGCTCAAAGAATCTGTTTCTATCCACAATTGACTCGTGTCTTTCCTGATTAATTTTTCATCCATATTGTCAAAAGCGTTGACCCTTCAGCAGGATTGTTCCGCCCATGGAAATAAGATTTAATGCCTTTTATTACGCCTTCCAGGGGACTTTTTTCCTGATATTTTGAGGATATCATTCCGATGTATATGGGATCCAGTGGTAGCTGTGTTGTGTAAATTCTTTGCAAACCCAGACTTTTCATAAAATGTTCCAGGCTGTTTTCATCCCAATGGTACAAATGTCTGGGTACATCCCACGCTGCCCATTCTTTGCCAAAGGTTTTTACATCGGTAGATTTTTGGTTTGGGACAGCAATAACAACAATACCCTTGCTTTGGAGCCTCTCAACCAATTCCTCCATCGTGTTCCTCAGGCTATGGATATGCTCCAAAACATGCCAAAGTGTGATTACCTGAAAGCTTTTACCAGGGGGCAAAGCTGAAATATCGGGATATAAATCGTTGCCAGTTCTATTTTTAAAATTGCTTCTGGCCACAGCTGAGGGTTCTATTCCAAAGGCCTCTTTTCCTTTTTTTTGCAAAAATTCAGTAAAAAACCCCTCCCCTGTTCCGTAATCTAAAACTTGTTTCCATTCCGGTTTAAACTGCCGTACAAGTTTAAATTTTTGTTCCAGCATATAGTCTCTGGCCAATTGGTAAGCCTTTAAGAACAGACTTGATTTTTTACCCGAGTCGTGGCTGGCATAGTTTTCTGAATCATAATATTCACCAATGGCATCTGCTGTTGGTCGGCTTTGGGTAAATCTAAGCCCACAATTCTGGCACTCATCTATTGGAAAAACCTGTTTACTAAAATAGTAATCCGGAATATCCAGAATGTGTTTTATTTTATCTGAGTCGCAAGACGGACAATGAATTAATTTTTCAGTTTTCATCGGAATTTACTGCATAAAGTAATAGAATAGAAAGGTCTGATTGTGAGATGCCTGATATTTTCTTTGCCTCTCCAAGGGTTTTCGGTTTTAGCTTGGTTAACTTTTCCCGGGCTTCGTTCGATAAAGTTTTGATGGCCTTAAAATCAATATTTCTTCGAAGTTCTTTGCTTTCGCTGTCTGTAATTTTAATGGCAATCTGGTTTTCTTTTTCTATGTAAGGCTTGTATTTAATGAGGACTTCTGCTTCCTCCAATTCCTCTGAATCTGCTCCATGGGGATTCACCTTGTCAAAAAATGGAGCGAAATCGGTAACAGCAAGTTGCGGTCTTTTTAATAGATTTTCAATGCTCATCTTTTCTGTAAGCAGCGGTGTTCCTTTTGTCTCTAACAAGGGATTTAATTCTTCCAATGGCAGTTTTAAAGTTTTCCAGAGTTCCAGGGTTTCAGCAATTTTTTGTTCTTTGCCCCGAAGTACATCCAATCTCTCCTGACTTGCCAATCCGACTTTATTTCCTTTTTCAGTTAATCTGAAATCGGCATTGTTTTGCCTGAGCAAGGTTCTAAATTCTGCCCTTGAGGTGAACATGCGGTAAGGCTCTTCTGTGCCTTTTGTAATTAAATCATCAATGAGTACACCTATATAAGCCTCAGATCTACTGAGGACAAAAGGGTTTTCTTCTTTCACTTTCAGATGGGCATTCATTCCTGCCATCAGGCCCTGGCATGCTGCTTCTTCATATCCTGTGGTCCCGTTGATTTGGCCAGCAAAATATAAGTTTTCAACCAGATAGGTTTCAAGGGTTGGTTTCAGTTGTGTTGGCGGAAAGTAGTCGTATTCGATTGCATATCCAGGTCGGAATATTTTTGCATTCTCCAATCCAGGAATATGTCGGAGGGCTTCTGTTTGGACCTCATAGGGCAAAGATGTTGAAAAACCATTCACGTATATTTCTACAGTGTTCCATCCCTCCGGCTCTATAAAAATCTGGTGTCTGTCCTTATCAGCAAACCGTGTTATTTTATCTTCAATGGAAGGGCAATATCTTGGACCAAGGCCTTGGATTCTCCCTGTGTACATGGGTGACTGGCTAAATCCTTTTTCTAAAATGGTATGGACTTTATCGTTTGTATAAGTTATCCAGCAACTTCGTTGGTTTTGAATTGCGCTGGTTTCTTTTGAAAATGAAAACTTGGAAGGATTCTCATCACCGGCCTGTTCTTCCATTTTCGAGTAATCCATGCTTCGACCGTCTATTCTTGGTGGAGTTCCTGTTTTCATGCGGCCGGTTTCAAAGCCAAGTTCAACCAATTGACCAGTTATTCCTGTGGCCGATGATTCCGATATTCGGCCACCTGTCAGTTGTTTTTCACCAATATGTATCAGGCCATTTAAAAATGTTCCATTGGTTAACACAACTGCATTGGCTGAAAGTTCATAACCCAATTGGGTTTTGACTCCTGTCACCCGGTCATCTTTTACAATTAGTTCGGTAACGGTATCTTGCAGAAAGTCAACATTGGGAATTCTCTCCAATGCCAAACGCCATTCTTCGGCAAACCGCCAACGGTCGTTTTGGGCTCTTGGGCTCCACATTGCCGGACCTTTAGAGCGGTTCAACATTCTAAACTGTATGGTAGTTTTGTCGGTTATGATTCCGGACAATCCACCCAGAGCGTCTATTTCTCTTACAATTTGGCCTTTGGCTACACCGCCCATAGCTGGGTTGCAACTCATTTGACCGATTGTAGTCATATTCATGGTTACCAATAGAACTTTGGAGCCCATGTTTGCTGCGGCTGCGGCTGCTTCACATCCGGCATGTCCTGCCCCTGCAACTATGATATCGTATTTTGAAAACATGTTTTGGTTTCTAGGTGTTCCACGTGGAACGTTTGAGCGGTTTTTGTTTTTTTGGAATTATTGGGTTTCATTTTTAGTTAGGCTAGTTCTCTTAAATCTACAGGTATTACACGACTCACGCCTTGCTCCGGCATAGTCACTCCATAAATAACATCTGTGCTTGCCATAGTTCTTTTGTTGTGGGTAACAATAATAAACTGACTTTCGTTTGAAAACTTTCTAATGATTTTATTGAACTTGTCTATGTTGGTATCATCTAAAGGTGCATCGGCTTCATCAAATATACAGAATGGCGCTGGTTTAATTAGGTAAATTGCAAACAACAAAGAGATGGCTGTCAGCGTTTTTTCGCCTCCGGAAAGCTGGTTGATGGTTAAAGGGCGCTTTCCTTTAGGTCGAGCCATTATGTCTATCGGACTTTCCAGGGGCGCAGACGGGTCTTGAAAAACCAAGTCACAGGTGTCTTCTTCTGTAAACAAAGAACGAAATACCAACTTAAAATTTTCCTGAACTTTTTGAAAGGTGGCAGAAAAATGCTCTTTGGCAACTTTTTCTATTTCAGTTATTGTGTTTGCCAGAGATGCTTTAGCATCCAACAAATCTTTTTTCTGTGCTTCTATAAAGTCGTGTCGTTCTTTTATTTCCTGATATGCCTCTCTGGCCATCAGGTTGATTGGCCCCATTTTTTCCAGTTGATTTTTGATCGTCTGCATTTTTTGCCTGAAACTTTCTTCCTCTTTGGCATTGGGTTCTGGCAAACCTTCTTCCCAACTTATAAAAACTTCAAACTCAACATTGATGCGTTCCTGGATTGCAATGAGCTGGCTCTGGCCATTGTTCATTTCTTCCTGGGATTCGGTTATCAGAACCGCTACTTGTTCACGCTTTCTGTTCAATTCCCGGATGTCTTTTTCCCGAATGTCAATTCCGCCTCTGGTTTCAAAGTATAGTTTTTCTGATTCGTTTAAGCCTTCTTCTATGGCTCGTTTTTCTTCGTACAGGTCCGGAAGTTCGTTATTGGTTGAATCGTCAATTTCCGTTAAGCCTAAAAGTTCTTTCTTAACAGTTTCTGCTTCTGTGCTTGCTTGAAATTCCCGTTCATTTAGTTGTTCTAATTCCTTTTTTCTGAAATCTTCCTCCTGTTGTCTGGACTTCATACTGTTCATCAATTGAATGTTCTGAATATTCAATTGGTTGAATTTTCCTGAGGTCATTGTTGTTTCCTCAGAGCGTATTTTAAAACTCGTTTGGTTTTCCTCTATTCTTTTGGTCAACTGTTCCACGTGGAACTTTGTTTCTTCCATTTGTGGAAATTGCTGGGCCGAAGATTCCGTAAGCTGGAGAATCTTTTGTTGGATGTCTTCTTTTCGGGCAGCCGAGCTTCTCAGTAGCTCCAAAGATTGTTCCTTTCTGGCGGACAGGGCTGCTTCTTCCTGGCGGAGTTGGTTTACCTCCTTTTGCAGGTGGTCAATCAGACTCTTACCCGTGCTTTCCCTTAGTTGAATAATGGCCTCCAGGTTTGCTTCCAAGGCTATTTTTTCATTGTGAACAGAGGTGTTTAAGTCAGCTATTTCTGTTTCTAACTTCTTGATTTGTATGGCTTTGCCTATCTTATTGCCTTCCAATACGGAGGTAGAGCCGCCAGAAAGACTAAACTTACGTTTGGTCATGGCACCAGAAATAGAAACTACGGTATGCTCTGCCCAGTCCCAGGCCATTTCTCCAAATAGCATTGGGGTTTCGGTGGATGCTGCTGCCGTGAATGGTATGGTTTTGTCGGTTATGTACACATCATCCAGCAGATATGTCACCAATTTTTCGTATATCTGGTCATATTCTACAAGCCCTGCTGCTGAAATGGCATCTACTAGTATCTCTTGTTTTTTATTTGTGAAGTTTTTTAAATTATCAAGTACCAAAAAACTGCTTTTTCCTTTCTGCCCTTCTGATAAAAGCTTCATCGCCAGATAGGCTTCAGTTTCTGTTTGTACCACATAGTGATTCAAAAAAGGCTCCAGAACAGATTCCAGTGCCATTTTATATTTCTCTTCTATGTTAATGATATCAGCAACTAATGGGGCTTTTTTACTCCATGATTTATTTTTTCTTAAAAACTTAACAGCCTCTGGAAAGCCTTCAAGATTTTCTACCATTGCTTTTATCAGGCTCAATTCATTTGACCTTGCATCCAGTTTTCGGTGTTTATCTGCCAGTTTTTGTTTAATTTCCTCCCCTTCCTGAATTTTGTACGCTATGTTCTCAGTAAGTTCTATTTCTTTTTTTTCCATTTCAATAATCTGGGCCGACTTTTCAGTGGCCATTTCAGAAATGGAGCTTAATTTTTTTTCAAAATTTTCAAGGAAAACAGTTTGGTCCTCTGTGGCGACAACCGCCTTTTTGAGTTCGTTTTCTAAATCGGCTTTTTGTGTTTCGGCATATTCCAGTGATTTTTCTAATTGGTATAACTCCTGCTGTTTTTTGCGCAGCTGTTCCTGCTCAATGTCAAGCTGTGCCCTTAACCTTTCTGTTTCTTCCCGGGCAATGGCCAGATTTTCCTGGGCGATTTCCAAATCTGTCTTTAGTTCCTCCAATTGTTTTTCTTCCAGACTTTTCACCTTGGTGGTTTGTTGGATGGATTTTTCAATCAGTTTTTTCTGTTCCGCTATTTGTCCGATTTCCAGATTGAGTTTTCCTGTTCGTTCTGTATAAAACTTGTGCCTGTCTTCCCGAATTTTCTTTTGACTTTCTATTTCCCTGATTTTGGTTGCATATTCATTCAGGGTTTTTTGTCTTCCGGAAAGGGTTTTTTCCTCCTGTAGCAATTTAGCTTTTATCTCCTCCAATTCAGCTTCCTGGCTGGCTATTTTGGCTGAATACTCGGTTCTAAGAGATTGACATTCAGTAGTTTTGCCTTTAAGCGCAGTTAAAATTTCAGCCTTCGAGGCCATGCTGAAACGGGCATGTTCTATGGCTGCCAGTTTGTAACCTTCTTTTATCTGGTAGTATTCTTCTGCTTGTCTGGCCTGCTTTTCCAGGGCCTTCATATTTTTCCTTATTTCGAAAAGGACATCCTCCAAACGGGTAAGGTCGGCCTCTGTGTCTTCCAGTTTGCGGAAAGTTTCCTTTTTACGGATTTTAAATTTGGATATGCCAGCTGCTTCTTCCAACAATGCCCTTCTGCTGTTTTCACGGTCAGAAAGGATGTCGTCTACCATTTTAAGTTCGATGATGGCATAACTATCCGGCCCAATTCCTGTGTCAAGGAAAAGGCTGGTTATGTCTTTTAGTCTGCAGGTTACCCCATTGAGAAGATACTCGCTTTCGCCATCTCTGTAATACCTCCGGCTGATGGTTACCGTTGTATACTCCGTAGGCAGAATATTTTTATTGTTGAGGAAACTGAGACTTACCTCTGCCATTTGTAATGGTTTGCGGTTCTTTGTGCCGTTGAAGATGAGGTTTTCCATCTTATCTGAGCGCAGATTCCTGGTTTTTTGTTCCCCAAGTACCCAGCGAATGGCATCTACCACATTGGATTTTCCGCAACCGTTTGGGCCCACAATACCTGTCACTCCTTTGTCAAAGTGAATGGTTATTTTGTCTCCAAAACTTTTGAAGCCCCTGATTTCCAGTTTGCTAAGTTGCATCTCTATTTTTTTCTCAACACTTTTCTCAGAAATATCGCTTTTAAAGGGATATAAAAAACAGAAAAAAATGTGAGAGTTTCTCTTTAAAAAAAGGAAGCAAAAATAGTGTTTTCGACTGAGGTTTCAACAAAATCAACCTGTCTAATTCGTTGTTTAAGATTTCACAGTTTCTTATTCATTTTCTAAATTATGGTTTTCAATTTTACACTGCACCTTTTTGTGGTTGTTATGAGTTTCGGGAGTCATTTTTTCATGGGGCTAGCCATTGTTATTTGAATTTTGAAAAGAGGGGAATCGGTCGATTAATAATATGTACAAGGCAATGGGGGTATTGAATTGAAAATTCTGGTTACCAAACGATTAAATCTTTTTTAAGTTATTTGAAAAATTCTATTGGTGTTTCATTGAGGTTTCTTCGAACTCTTCACTTGCTTCATTAACAACCATTACAAATGTGGATACGGAGTTTAATGTTCAGTAATACAGACTATTATAATTATTTTGAAAAGAGTTTTGAACCTCTTTTCAAAGCGCAGTGTCTTATATTTTACCACTTAAAAAATACACTTGACACTTAATTTTACCTATTTCACATGTATTTAAAATAATTTTGATTTAATATCGTTCTTATCCAAAGAGAATATTTGATATACTTGCGACCGCAAATTTTACTTGTGCACTTCTTTAATTTTTTCAAATAAGTCAATTCTTAAAAAAACAAAAATCAATGGCTAATCAGCAACCGCAGGCCAGTAAGGCCAAATCGTTTTTCGCAAGTATCACCATGGTGATCATTTTCGTATTCGCAATCGTTTTTTACATGTTTGTTTTGGGAAATCCAGCAAACTTTCAAGGAGGAGATTTGAACAATCACCCAATCGAAGAAGGGGTAGGAAAATGGCTGGGAACAGTATATAAAGGTGGAGTAATCGTACCCATATTGATGTCTTTTTTCTTAATGGTAATTACTTTTTCTATTGAGAGAATGCTAACTATTGGAAAAGCCTCTGGTACTGGTTCCGTTGATGAATTTGTAAGAAAAGTTAAATCTCTTCTTAATTCTGACAACGTAGATGGCGCTATTGCTGAGTGCAGCAAACAAAAAGGGTCTGTTGGAAATGTAATTCAATCGGTATTGCATAAATATAAAGAAATGCAGGTTGAAACCAACATGGCCAAAGACCAGAAAGTACTATCTATTCAGAAAGAACTTGAAGACTCTACCTCTCTTGAACTTCCAATGTTAGAAAAGAACTTAACCATACTTGCGACCCTCGCTTCCGTTTCAACGCTTGTGGGTCTTTTAGGCACTGTTTTGGGTATGATCAAGGCCTTCTCGGCTCTTGCAGCCGCTGGCGCTCCTGATTCCTCAGCCCTTTCAACGGGTATCTCTGAAGCCTTGATTAATACAGCTCTTGGTATCGGTTCATCCGCTTTTGCTATCATTTTCTACAATTTGTTTACCAGCAAAATCGACAATCTTACCTACAGCATTGATGAAGTTGGTTTCAGCATCATCCAGACTTTCGGGTCAAAAACTAAATAGTTCATTTTTAAAGCTCAGGAGCCAATAAAATGTCTAAAGTAAAAATAGCAAGGAAAAGTATATCGCTCGACATGACAGCCATGTGCGATATGGCTTTTCTACTCCTGACCTTCTTTATATTAACTGCAAAATTCAAAGCAGACGACCCCGTGGTTGTTGATACTCCAGCATCTATTTCAGATGTTAAGTTGCCCGACAAAGACATTATGACCATCGCCATTGATAAACAAAACCGTGTTTATTTTGGGATAGATGGTCAGTTTGACAGGGAAAAAATGCTTGAGTATGTCGCAGGAAAATATAAAGTGGGTTTTACCCAGGAGGAAATCAAACAGTTTTCTCTTTTGAGTTCATTTGGTTTGCCAATAGGAAATCTAAGGCAACTTTTGGGAACCAAGGATAAAGCCAAGTTTCCTCAGATGGGCATTCCATGCGATTCTGCACAAAATGAATTGACAGATTGGGTAGCTTATGCCCGATATGCGAATCCAAAACTGCGGATTACCATAAAAGGTGATGTAAATGCAAGTTATGAAACTGTTGGAAAAGTGATTTCAACTTTGCAGGACCAAAACATCAATAAGTTTAATCTGATAACGAACATGAAGGCCAAGCCTAAAGTTCTCTAAAAATATTGTCAACCTTTTTAAAGACATAAGAAAATGGCAGATATAGACACCGGGGGGGGGAAAAAGGTCTCCACAAAAGTAGATATGACCCCCATGGTTGACCTTGCATTTTTGCTGGTCACGTTTTTCATGCTCACCACGACGTTTAGCAAACCGCAAACTATGGAAGTGAACATGCCCGACAAAACGGATAAAAATGAAACAATGAAAGTCGCCAAATCCAGAACTACAACTTTGATTTTGGCTGAAAACGATAAAATATACTACTATACAGATCCAGAAAATCCGGACATTCAATTGACTAATTTTTCTGAAAGTGGTTTGAGAAAAGTACTCCTCAATAAAGTTAAAACAATTAAGGAGCCTATTGTAATCATCAAAGCAAAAAAGGAATCCAAGTATAAAAACCTTGTGGATTGTATAGATGAAATGGCAATTACAGGGATTCGAATCTACGCTCTTGTAGATATTACTCCCTCAGATTTGGAATTATTGGAAAAAGCACCTTTCTAACTGGCATTGAAGAATGGAAAAAATAAATTATAAAGATGCCAGCCTAAACGACCTCATTTTCGAAGGTCGTAATAAGCAGTATGGGGCATATGATCTGAGAAGGATTTATGATGATTATGTTTTAAGGGCGGTTTTATTTGCAATCCTTGGTTTTGGTCTATTTGTTGGTGGACCGGTAATCTGGGAAAAAATTAAACCTGAAGCCGATATTGAAGAGCAGGAAATTGTGACGGTGGATCCAAAAATGATTGAACCACCACCGATTGATCCAAAGACTCCGCCTCCACCACCGTTGCCTTCTTCACCACCGCCACCGCAGGTTTCTACGGTTAGGTTTGTGCCACCGGAAGTTGCACCTGATGAAGAAATCATTGAGGAAGATCCACCAAAGCAAGAAGAACTGAAAGCGGTTGTTGCTGGCACAGAAACCGTTCAGGGTGACCCAACAGCAGATCCAAATGAGTTGGTAGTAGATGCAGCAGGAACAGGTGAAGTTATTGGTGCGCCGCCTGAGCCAGAGCCAGAATTTTCATTTGTTGAGCAAGAGCCTCAACCACCGGGAGGGGACCTTCAAAGTTATTTTGCAAAAAATATAAAGTACCCTCAAAAGGCTATTAACCAAGATATTGAAGGAAAAGTCTTTGTAACCTTTGTCGTTACTTCTTCAGGAGAAGTTGATGATGTTAAGCTTTTAAAAGGTATAGGTTATGGGTGTGATGAAGAAGCACTTCGTGTTGTTAAAGCTATGCCAAAATGGACACCTGGTAAAAATGGCGGTAGGGAAGTAAAGGTTAGGATGAATATTCCTATTGTATTTAAGCTTGCCCGATAGTTATTCCTAGATTAAAAAAAAGGCCGGAGATAAATTTCCGGCCTTTTTTTATTTTTCTGTTTTGAAGAATTATTCCTTTCAGGCACATATGTCTTCAAGACCAACTGCCTTTTTACCGAAGGTAGTGTTCAAAAAAGTGTGTAAGCTGAGGGAGTTTACACCCCTAATTTTCTTTTGAAGGAAACCAAGAAGTGGATACTTCTGGTTCCCCTCGCAAGACGTATTATTTTTTTTCCTT
>JAIXQU010000102.1 GCA_027485575.1 Cytophagaceae bacterium | reverse complement strand
GAATTCGTTGATGAGAAGACTCGAGGGCTTGTTTGGGAGTTTATTTTTGAGGAGAAGAATCAGTTACCATCAGACCATAATGAAGCAGATTATGAAGCCAAGGACTTTGTAGAGAAGCGGATATTGGATCTTCCTATTCGTCGAAGAGCGGTTGAATTATTGATTCGTCGACGGCGTTGGCGACACAAGCTCACTGGTCAGATACTGAAACGAGACCTGAGTTTTCTGGCTAATGAAGGTAAATACACCGCTGACCTAGCGGATTTTTTAAAAGGAGGAGATTGAGAATCAGGTTCTTCCCATTAGTACCATATGCCATTACTTTCATGTGAATGCTGATACTGTTCGTAAGAATTATAAGAAATATTGGAGCGACTATTTGACCTGGGAAAAGAAAGAGCATGCCACCGAGCACATGATTTATCCCGACAACATCACCGAATCTATTGCCATTGATGAGTTAACACTTTCAAAAGGAGAACTTTACACATACGTCACAGCCAAAGACAAAAAACAAAAAAATGGCACTTTAATTGGTTCCATCCGGGGAACAAAGGCTGAAGACATCATTAAATATGTCGGGCAAATCCCTGAATCAGAACGATTAAAAGTCAAAGAAGTGAGTCTGGATATGGCAGCCAATATGAAGCTGGCAGCCCAAATCTTATTTCCAATGGCAAAGATGGTTATCGACAGATTTCACGTTATAAAACTGGTTTTGGAAGCACTGCAGGCAATCCGGATAGAATATAGATGGGAAGCTATAGAGCTGGAGAACAAGGAAATAGCAAGGTGCAGGAAAAATAAAATCAAGTTTGAACCCACCAGATTAGCCAATGGAGAAACCCATCGTGAATTATTGGCAAGAAGCAGCTTCTTGTTATTTCGCCTACCATCCAGTTGGACTGAAAATCAAAAAGAACGAGCCAAAATCCTCTTTAAGGAGTATCCAAAACTAAGAGAAGCTTATAATAAAGTCTTGCAGTTCAGAAGAATATATGAGAATAGGTCCAGGGATAAAGCAAAGGCTAAATTCAGAAAGTGGATCAGGGAAATCAAATACATGAAAAGGGATGAATTCAACACTGTAGCCAACTCAATTCAATATCATCTGGAGGATATACTCAACTTCTTTTTAAACCGAACAACGAATGCTCATGCAGAATCCTTCAATGCAAAAATCAAGCTTTACAGAACCAATCTTAGAGGGGTTTCTAACACTACTTTTTTCTTGTTCAGATTGGAAAAATTATTTGCCTAAATCTTGCCTTGTCCCCAGAAATTTCTTGTGACCCCCTTTACAGAAGAAATGTGATAACGGCTTCTGAGCGGTGAAGCCATTGTGTTAAATGAATGGATTGAAGATCGCATTAGGATTTCGAATGAGGATTCCGGGTTTGACAGGTGAAGTTCATACTGGTTTTTTGGATAAAAAAATTATACATTTGCAGCATCTTAATGTATGATCTGTATAAATGATTGTCCGTGAAATAGCTTCTCTTTTACTGGAATATTCCAGATCGTTTCGGTCGGTTGTGCTTGTTGGGCCAAGGCAATCCGGAAAAACGACACTTGCCAAAGCTTGCTTTCCGGCAAAGCCTTATGTTTCCCTGGAAAATCCAGATATCTTGGAATTGGTCAATCAGGATCCCAGAGGATTTTTGGCTGGATTTCCTAAGGGGGCTATTTTGGATGAAATTCAGCGGGCTCCCCAGCTTTTCAATTACCTTCAGGAAGTCTTGGATAATACCGAAGAAGATGGTCTGTTTATTCTGACAGGAAGCAATAACATCCTCCTTCAGGAAAACATATCCCAGACATTGGCAGGAAGGATTGGTATTTTGGACCTTTTGCCACTCAGCTTCAGAGAGATAAGGGAACTTGTGAAAGGCATGTCATTGCAAGAGTTGATTGTCCGGGGTTTTTATCCGGAGATCTACCATAAAAACAGAAACTCTCAGATATGGTATCAGTCTTACATCCGAACCTATTTGGAGAGGGATGTGAGGCAGATTAAGCAAATTGAAAATACGCTGTTGTTCCAGAAATTTTTGCGCCTTTGTGCGGGAAGTGTTGGTCAGCAAGTGAATTACGCATCGCTCAGCAACGATTGTGGCATTGATGTGAGAACGGTTCATTCCTGGCTGTCTGTTTTAGAAAATTCTTTTGTGTTGTATCGTCTTCAACCTTATCACCAGAATTTCAAAAAGAGATTAGTGAAATCACCTAAAATCTATTTTGTCGATACTGGCCTGGCATGTGCGTTACTGAACATCAAGTCAAGCGATGAGTTGTCCAATTCTCATTTCAGAGGGGCTTTGGTGGAGAATTTTGTTGTGTCTGAGTGTTTGAAAAACAAGCAGAATCTCAATTTGTATGACAGGAAGTTCTATTACTGGAGAGATAATAATGGTACAGAAATTGATTTGATTATTGAAGCAGGAAATGCAATGACGCCGGTAGAAATCAAGTCGGCTCAAACCTATTCAAATGACTTCATTCGTGGCATGAAAAAGTTTATCCTCTATTCAGGTACGACTCATGGAACCATCGTCTATGATGGTTCGGCAGGCTTCAAAGGTTCTGATGGCATTGATTTGATAAACTGGAAGGATTTTTTGTGTATTTGAAGGTTGAGTTAGAATCATCCGCTGTTCGGTATGTTACATCCTGAACGCATATTTCCTTTTTCCTTAGAGTTAGCGCAGCTTTTATTGTATATAAAGTCTCCGCCTGGGTGAGTGTCCCACTCATAAATACTCACCTATCCTTAAAGTTAGCGCAGCCCTCCAAGGATTTTATAATAATTGTAGGGTTTCCAACCTGGTATTAGTGGCAGGCTCGGCCAACCGTAAAGAAATTTATGGAAAAACCAATTTGATTTTGATAACATTACTTGTTTCTTTCTCACCTTTGTAGAAATCAAAGGATATGCCCGAATTGGTAATAAAATATAAAAACAAAAAAACCTTGGATGTCTTACTGGACATTTCCAGGTATTTTGGCTTTTCGGTGATTTTGCCTAAAAAGGCAAAGCCAGAAAAGGAGTTTCAATTAAACGGTGTAACGATACTGGCAGCAGATAAAACGATAGATGTTTCTGGGCTTGAGACGGTTTTTACCGGAAAAGGTATTGATGCCAAACAGTTACGAAGTGAGGCATGGCAAAGAGCAAGGTAATTTGTGATACTGATGTGCTGATAGATTATTGGGATACCAAAAGTGCCCGGCATGCAGAAACTAAAGACACACTTGAGAATAAAATTGGCCTGGACCAGGTGGTGATATCTGCAATTACCAAAATGGAGTTGCTTGCCGGGGCCACGAATAAGGCAGAGGAAGCGAAAATAAACAAAATGGTGAGGCGTTTTAATATTGCACTGATTAACAATGAAATCACAAACGAGGCTCTTCAATTATTTGCAAGCTACAGATTGAGCCATGGACTGGCAATACCTGATTGCTTTATAGGGGCAACTGCAAAAATTACCGGACTTGAGCTGTTTACCTATAACACAAAAGATTTCAAGTTTATACCTAAACTGAAGTTGTTTCAGTTGCTTTAATGGGGTGTGGTTTATCCATATAATTTTGCATCTGCTCAATTACACCTGGCGCAAGTGTTACTTTTCGCACAGGCCTTTACGATTTAAGAATGGCCTCCAGTTCTTTCATAGAATATGAAGTGCCTTTGCCCTCTTCAAGGTTTTGCTTTGCTGTCAGGAACCTGTTTTTTCTTTCCGATATGGTCTCGCCGGTATCTGAAAAGGAAATGGTAATTTCCTGCGGGCCAATGGTTTGAAACATGCGCTGGAGTTTTTCAAACAATTGAATATTAAACTCTCCTGGGCCAATTTTTAAAGAACCTTCCATATTTTAAATCTAAGAAATCTCAATGTAAAGTAAATGAAAATTTTCTCTCCGCTGTTCGGGATCTTGGATCACGAACGCAGATGCCGGGGTTTTGTAATCCTCCACAGTCGGCCTTCATCGCACAGGCAGTTGGTTGGCGGATTTCAAATCCGCATCAAGTGTCGTCCGGGATGCCCTTCGGAACATCCAGGACAGCGAAGTCTTTAAGTATCGTTTACGTGCTATTGCTTGCATGGGCTAAAGATATGTACAATTCCTAAAACTATTAAAATAGTAAAACTTTTAGGAATTATATAGTTGGTTTTGAATCCGCTCCGCTGTTCGGGATATCAGATCCCGAACGCAGATGCCGAGGATTTTCAAATCCTCCACAGTCGGCCTTCATCGCACAGGCAGTTGATTGGCGTTGTTCAGTTTTTTAAAATATTCTTCCAGCTCAACACCTGGCCTGCGGTTCTGTTTTGGTCAAATAGGCCCGTTTGAACCAATGTTTTACTGCAAACCAAATCAGGAATAAATTTTTCTAAATAACTTAATCCTTTAAACATTTCGGGAATGATGGTTTCGCTGGCTTTTATTTCAACGAGGTTTAATTTTTCGGTGGTTTGCCAAATGAAATCAACCTCATGGCCTACGGCATCACGCCAAAACCAATAATCAAACATCAGATTTTGATGGTACTGCTGTTTTATGTATTCGTTAATCACATAATTTTCAAACAAACTTCCTTTGTAAACGCTGGTTTTCAAGCTCGAAGCATCGTTGATTTTGAGTAGAAAACATAGCAATCCGGTATCATAAAAATAGAGTTTCGAGTTTTTGGTAATTCGTTTGTTGAAATTTGAATGATAAGGTTGCAGTTGGTACAGAATGTAGCTGGTTTCTAAAACCGAAATCCAAGATTTAGCAGTAGGCTGCGATATGCCACAATCATTTGCCAGCGAATTCAAGTTTACCAATTGACCCACCCGTGCAGCACAAAGTGTGATGAAATTTCTAAACTGCTTTAGATTTTTCACCTCAATAAGTTCCGCTAAATCGCGCTCCACATAGGTTTGGACATAGTTGGAATAAAACACCTTCGAAGGAATGCCTCTGTCATAAATTGCAGGATAAAATCCCTTTTGAAGATTAACGGCATAATCGTCGTGGAGCCAGCTTGCTTTCTCCATTTCCTGATGATCAAAAGGCAATAATTTGAAAAGCGCCACGCGTCCTGCTAAACTTTGGGAAACATTGCGCATGAGATGAAAATTTTGAGAGCCTGACAAAATATACTGCCCCATTATTTTATCCTCATCCACTTTGGTTTGTAAGTAGGAAAACAATTCAGGCGCTCGCTGTACTTCATCGAAAATAACAAAGTTGCCATGTTCGGCTAAAAATCCTTTGGGGTCATGTAATGCGTACTTTCTAATATCCGGATTCTCCAGATTCACATAGGTATAGTTTGCAAATTCGTTCCTCAAAAAAGTAGTCTTCCCAGATTGCCTCGGACCGGTTAGTACTAAAATTGGATATTTACCGCGATAAATTTCCATTTCTTTTTTGATTGTTCTGATTCGCTCCATAACGTACTGTAATTGATAGACAAATATACAAACAACTTTGAAATTACACTATACCATACTTTGAAATTACACTATATATAATTTTGGAATTACACCGTGGCTGTAGTCCCCAACAGACACCCAAAAACCCGTCTAGTGCGGTTATCAGGCAGTGCACCAAACCTATAGGTTTTACCCTTAGAATTAGCGCAGCGCTCAAAAGAAATTATAATAATAGACTCTCCGACCCGGCATTACTGGCACCTCCATTAACCTGTCACCCCCAAGTGCTCCGCTGTTCGGGATCTTGGGTCCCGAACGCAGATGCCGAGGATTTATAATCCTCCACAGTCGGCCTTCATCGCACAGGCAGTTGGTTGGCGGATTTCAAATCCGCATCATGTGTCGTCCGGGATGCCCTTCGGAACATCCCGGACAGCGAAGAAAAATATACAAGCAATCATCTATCCTTAGAGTTAGCGCAGCACTCTAAGGATTTTATAATACGTACAATTCCTAAAACTATTAAAATAGTAAAACTTTTAGGAATTATAGAGTTGGTTTTGAATCCGCTACGCTGTTCGGGATCTTGGATCCCGAACGCAGATGCCGAGGATTTTTAATCTTTCACAGTCGGCCTTCATCGCACAGGCAGTTGGTTGGCGGATTTCAAATCCGCATCAGGTAGTGTTCAAAAAAGTGTGTAAGCTGAGGGAGTTTACACCCCTAATTTTCTTTTGAAGGAAACCAAGAAGTGGATACTTCTGGTTCCCCTCGCAAGACGTATTATTTTTTTTCCTT
>JAIXQU010000168.1 GCA_027485575.1 Cytophagaceae bacterium | reverse complement strand
GTGCCGAAAACTGGATTGCCTGTTAACTTACATTACTGAGAATCAGGCAGGGTGAACCATATCATATCTGTCGAGTCCTTTGGTGTAGTAATCGAGTGTGATTTTGGTTGTGTTAAATCCAAATTTTTCAAAAAAGGGATAAGAAAACTGCGTCGTATCAATAGATACAGGTAGGCCAGGAAAAATCCTTTTGATTTCATTTAACCGATATAAAAGTAAAGCTTTTCCCAGCCCCATTTTATGGAAGTCTTTGTGAATTAATCCCCAGGTAAGGGTTATTTTTTGGTTGTTATATCTGTCACTAAATCCGCCACAGCCCACAATTTTCTGTTGAAATAAAATAACAAAATATTGGCAAATACCTCCGGTAGAATCTTTGGAAGTAGGTTGTATATCATTCTTGAGAAAAGTTTGAAAGTCAAGTACTTCCCCTTCTGTAAAATACTGGGGGACATTACTTTTAAATGCCAAAAGACAATCCATTTCATCTTTTTCTACATAGGGTCTGATGGTGGTTTTTTCTGTTATTTTCATGGTACAATTGGATGTTATTACATCGGATAGTTAAATGTTTTTAGATTTTATATTCAGACCGGAGTGTATCACTTCGAATGGGTTAGCTGTGGCCAAAATAGAAGTTGTAAAAATGGCTTTATTTTTGAGAATTGGTACAAGGTGTTTTAGTTGATTTTGGGATGATCAATATTTCAGTTTTTGAATAATTGGATATATTTTTCAATTTTTTAGGATTTAATTTTAATTATGTAATATTTTTGCCATCGTTTTCGGATGTAAAACTTACATGAAAGAAATGGAAGTTGATTTTCAAGAATCAATGCCCTTAGCTTTTCATATAATTTCTACGCTGACTTCAAATCAAGCCTTTCTGAATTTCCAATCCATTTTTGAGAATTTTGTAAAAGACTAACTTTATCAACCACAAATACTTTTACTTTTTTTAGTCAACCTAATTTTATTAAAAAACCAGTTTAAATCTATGAAAATCAGGATTTTACTATTATCTATTTTATTTTTTAGTTATTCAGGGCTTTTTGCTGAAACAGGGTCACGAAATTCATGTATTTCTTTAGGCAATTTCCGAACAACCTCTTCCGGGAGTTGGAGTAACATTGGCATTTGGGAAGAAGAAACCGACTGTGGGTGGGCTGCTGCAACAAAAATCCCCGATTACACCGATGGCTTTATTACCATACAAACAGGTCATAATATAACGACTTCAACTTCTGTATCCATTGACCAAACCACCATTGAAGCTGGAGCTACTTTAACTCCATCCGCTACAGATGTTATTATTCTGAATGGCAATGGAATAGATTTTAATTGTTTGGGTACCGTTAATATTGGAGGTGCCGGTTTCCAGGTGCTCTCAGGAGCAGAAGCTTCTTTTGGTAATGGAGGAAACCTGAATTTAAGTTTTAACGGAGCTCTCAAAGGACCAGGAACCATATCAACCATTACTGCCAGCACTTTTACAATAGATGGTGATGCCGAAATTCAGGATTCTCTGACCATCAATTCCAACGGATCCATAAATTGGACTGACGGCAATATCTCTTTTACGGGAATATCCTGTAGCCTAAACAATGGTGGAAGCATGACCATTTCTGGCAACAACAATATGACGGCTTCCGGGGCCCATGTTTTCACCAACCAGTTTGGGGGAGTGATTCAGAAATTATCAAACGGCAAATCCACTTTCGACATTGGTTTCGAAAATCAGAATTACATTTTTATTTCCTCAGGCACATTGAGAGTAACAGATGGAAATACTGTGAATTCAGGATTGATTCAGGTCAGCCCGGGAACGATTCTTGAGGCTCCAAATGGTTACCAGTCAAATGGTGTTATATCGAATGGAGGAAATATTGCCGGCACGTTAAAAATGCTGAAATCAGAATCTATCCAGCAATTGGATGGATTTAATGGGATAATTGAAAATCTTGAGCTGAGCAATGAGGTTCAGGTCCTGATGGGAGGTGCCCAAACCATTACCGGAAACCTGAATTTTTTATCTGGAAAAATCATAACCCAAGCCGACACACTTACCATCGATAATGGCGCTACCATCACAGGCGCAAGCTCTGCCAGTTTTGTACAAGGAAATTTGAGACGATTCATTTCAACTCCCGGTCAGATTGAATTTCCTATCGGTGACGATAATGGGGCTGGATTTTTACGACTGGACCCAAGCTTTACCGTGGGAGGTTTTGTCAGTGTCCGGGTAGACGCAGGAGACCATCCTAACATTGGCACATCCGGAATTGGTTCCGGGGTAAGCGTCAACAAATACTGGACCATCAGAAACCAAAGCCTTACATTTTCTGAATGCGATTTGTATTTCAATTGGGCGATTGATGGACAAGATCCAGGGTTTGATCTGCCCACCGCCCTTGTGAAACAATACAACGACCCAACCTGGAGCGAACCTTTAAACACTTCTATCAATGAGTCTTTTTCTATTGGTGTTCAGAATGTTACTTCTTTTGGAGAATATGCAATAGGCAATTTGCCATGCATCGTATTTATTCCTGATGTCAATTTTAAAAGTGCCTTGTTGAATGATGCAAGCATCAATACCAATGATGACAGTGAAATTCAATGTTCAGAAGCCTCAAGTGTTGATTTCTCAATCAATGTTTCTGGAAGAGATATTGTTGATATTACTGGTATTGAAGCATTTACAAATTTAAGAGGGCTGAATGCATCCAACAATCAAATTTCCTCAATTGGGGTTCAGATTCCTGCAGGCATCATTTCACTGGATTTAAGTTTTAATAATCTGAGTAATATTGATGTTTCTGCATTTAATTCCTTGTATGAGCTTTATTTACAAAAAAACTACCTGACAAGTATTAATATTTCAAATCTGACCAATTTAGATCGGTTGAATGTTGATAGCAACGGCAATAACATATCGAGTTTAAATGTATCAGGCAACCCTAATTTGACCTATTTAAGCTGTAACAGCAATAATATTTCGAATCTGGATGTTTCAAATCTTAATTTATTGACCCGGTTGTATTGCAACAACAGTGGGCTAACAGGCTTGAACATTAAGAATAGCAACAACCTGAATTTTTTGGACTTCGATGCAAAAAATAATCCAATGCTAGCTTGCATAGAAGTAAATGAGGTTGATTACATGAATACTAATTGGAGTGCTGGTAAAGATGCTGGAGCTACTTTTAATACATCATGCGGATGTACAGGGCCTGTAATTACCTGTGCAACTGGCCTTACGTTTTGCCAGGATAATGTAAATGGAGCTTGCAGCGTTGTGTTGACACCTCCGGTTATTATTCCTTCCATTCCTGTAATTTCAGAAATTGACCGGAACATCACCTACACAGGCGTAAGCATCAATGGAAAGGGAAATTCTGTGGTGGTCGCTCCGGGGTCATCAGTGAATCTGAACTATACAATGTCAGTTGCGTTTGATTTTGCAACAGGATATTGTAACACATGCCTGGTACAATCTTATATTGGGATTGGAGGTACTTTCCAAACCCTGCAATGCGAACCAAATATCTCGGACGGCTATTCCAATACATACCAGTCTGGAACATTTACCGCTCCAACGGAACCCGGTGTTTATTATTTGACACAATCATTAACCTTAGATTTTTTCTGCCAGCCTCAACGATTTACGAACGATCCATCCAAAGCCATTGGTGTTTTGGTGGTAGGCCCTCCTTTTCCTGTCGTAGCCGGTGGTTGCGGGCAGGTTGTTCTTACAAACGATGCACCGTCCTGCTTCCCGGTTGGAACAACAACCGTTACATGGACTGCAGCGGATTCCTTAGGCAATACCTCAACCTGTACACAAAATGTGACGGTAACACCAAGTGATGTTTATTACCGGGACATTGATGGAGATGGTTTTGGATATCCTTATCAGTCAGTTTATAACTGCACCCAGCCATCAGGGTTCGTATTGAACAATACTGACTGTGATGATCGGAACCCAGGCATTACCAACAGCGGTTGTGATTTTACGGCAGGTGCTTCTTTAAATTTTGATGGCCAGGATGATTACGTTGATCTTGGCGGGGAATCTACATTCAATTTATTCCCTTTAACAGCTTCATGCTGGATAAAGACAACCAAAACGACCGGCAGTCAGGGTGTGATGAACAAGTATTTATCTGGTTCAAGAAATGGTTATACCATTTTTATGGAGAATGGAAGTGTTCGTGCAATGTATTTTAAAGATACTGAAAACTTTATTTATGATGACACATACAATGACGTAAATGGTGCTTTGAACGGCGGCTTTATTGCAGATGGGAACTGGCATAATGTAGCTTTCACTGTCGATAACTCAGGCGGCATACTTTATGTTGATGGCGTGCCTGTCGGTAACCGTGGCTGGGATGGTATTCCCGGACCTCCAACCAATAGCTTGTCTTTGAAGTTGGGTAGTAGCTACGATAGTACTTTCAGGGGGGATATGGATGAAGTCCGCATTTTTAATTTAGCCAAAACTCCGACTGAGATAATTAACGAATTGAATTGTGAAATTTCGGCTCAATCTGGAATGGTTGCTTCCTATCATTTCAATCAGGGCATTGCAGCAACTGGCAATACCACTGAAACCATATTAACCGATGCAAGCGGAAACAACAATAACGGGAACCTCACAAATTTTGAATTAATCGGCTCCACTTCCAACTGGTCTGGCCCAGGTGCTGTAGTTTCCGGCATTTCATGTACACCTCCAACAATTCCTGCTGCTGCCTTAAACTTTGATGGACCCATTGACTTTGCCGTCATTACCAATAGTTCTGTCGGAGATTTTGGTGCTGGAGATTTTACCGTTGAGCTTAACATCAAAACATCACAATCAAATGGATATATTTTAAGCAAACGAGGTCCATCCTGCACAACTGAAAATTTCTGGATTATTGGCTTATCAGAAGGTAGGATTAACCTTGAATTTGACCAGGATCCGGTCAATACAAATTATGTAACTGGTGTTGGTAATATCTCAGTTAATGATAATAAATGGCACCATGTGGCATTATCACGCATTAATGGAATAGGCTACCTCTACTTAGATGGTGTTTTGGATATTTCACTAAATCTTCCTACTGAAATAGGCACGGTCCATCCTTTGATGATTGGTTCAAGCCCTTGTGCATCAGCACAGGAAAATCCTCAGTTAGAATATTCAGGAGATTTGGATGAATTAAGGATCTGGAGCGTAGGTCGAACTCAAACACAGATTCAGGCAAACTTAAATTGCGAAATTATTCCTCAAGCAGGATTAGTAGCAGCATATCATTTCAATCAAGGTTTGGCCGCGGCAGCCAATCCGGAAATAATGTTTTTGATAGATGATAGTGGAAATGACAATTTTGGGAATCTAAGCAACTTTGCATTAAATGGACCAACTTCAAATTGGGTAGCTCCCGGAGCCGTGGTTACTGGCTCCAGTTGTTCTTTTTCCGTTCCTTGTACAGTTCAACTTACTACTTCTTCAGCAGATACATTAACTGTTTGTAATGAAACTACAGCCACAACAGGTAGCGTTCGACTTTTGATTTCTGGTGGAACTGCACCTTATACAGTAACGGGTAGCGATACAGCCAATCTGGTTGCAGGAAATTATCAATATTTTGTTGTGGATGCTTTGGGTTGCCAGGACACAGCCAATCTACATGTTCGTTTTGCAAACTGTATCATTCCGTTTTATCAACCACCCATCGTTGATACCATTCCAAATGTGATTGGTACTGAGTTAACCCAGCTGAACTTGTTCCCCAATTCATTGATTGATTCTACGAGCAATTCAACCCTTTTTGTAATTGTAGGGGCTGAAGGTGCTCCAACTGCACAAAAGTTGGTATTGGTGGATATTGTCCCACTTGAAGGCTTGTATAGCCAGGTTTTAGCCCTTCTTCAAACACCCGCGTTTGGATTAACAAATATTGTAGATAATGGTCCCAACACAGGCAAAATTATCACCGGATTCTTCCCGATTTCCAAACTCAAAAAACTGGATTCTTTGGACAACCTGTTGAGTTTTGCCCGTCCTAGTTTTCCTCCTTTGAATAATTCCCAACTCATTGGTGAAACCGGAATTATTAACCAAAGTGACAAAGCACAAGCTTCAGATAAGGCCCGAAAAGGCTGGAATCTCAAAGGTGCAGGCGTAAAAGTAGGGGTGCTTTCGGATAGTTATAACACAAAAATACCAAGAACAGGACCTGATCAGGCCACTTTGGACATACAGCGTGGAGATTTACCTGGTTCCGGAAATAGCATATATCCTAATCCGGTAAGGGTTTTGGGTGAATATCCGTTTGGAAGAGCAACCGATGAAGGAAGGGCAATGGCGCAGATTGTTCACGATGTGGCACCAGCCTCCGGATTGATGTTCCGGACAGGATTTATCAGTGCCGGAAATTTTGCTAAGGGAATTAAGCAACTGGCCGACTCCGGCTGCAAGGTCATTGTAGATGACATCACCTATTTTACAGAACCATTTTTTAAGGACGGTGTAGTTGCAAATGCGGTGACTCAGGTAGCCAATCAGGGTGTAAGCTATTTCACTTCTGCCGGAAACTTTGGAGCTAAATCCTATGAAGGAGTATACAACCCAACTGCTGCGCCAACCTTATTTAAAGGCCAGGCACATAATTTTAGCGGCGGCGATTATCTTCAGAATGTAAGTTTTGAAAAGGGCAATTTCCAGATAGTACTGCAATGGGATGACGATTTCTATTCCCAAGGTGAAGGCGAAGGTGCTTTGAATGATTTGGATATTTATCTGACAGGTGATCAGGGAGATACTACCATTTTGAAACTGAACAGAAGCAATATTCAAGGCGATCCGATTGAAATTCTGGCCTTTTCTGTAGTTGCGCCTATTCGGGCAAATCTTGTAATCAGCAGACGCTCAGGCTCTACAGCCAACTTAAAATTCAAATATGTCATTTTGGGTGGAAATGCCACAATTAATGAATTCAACAATGGAACGGGAACGATCATTGCGCATGCCAATTCCGCAAAAGCGATAACAGTAGGCGCTGTTTTATATTCAAATACACCAACTTTTGGAGCTCCAAACTACGTAGCTTCAAACTTTAAGGTGGCTTCTTTTTCTTCCAGAGGTGGAAACAAAAACAGAGGAATAGATTTACAGAAACCCGACATTATTGCGCCAAATGGCGGAAATACCAGTGTTGATTTTGGTTCCCCGGATTTGGAAGGAGATAACTTACCTAATTTCTTCGGTACATCTGCAGCAGCTCCAAATGCTGCGGGAATGGCAGCTTTGATTTTGGAAGGAAAGCAGAAATTCGAAAACAACAACAGTTTTAATGGGGATGAAATGAAATCCCTGATGCAGCAATCCACCGCTAAAATGGACCAGCAAACTGGTTACAACCCAGAATCCGGATTTGGATTGGCACAGGCAGACTCTGCCTTGTTTAAGTTTTCTAACCCTGTTCCTCAGATAGGTGGATTTGCCCTTTCCGACTCTTCAAAGATTCCGGGTCAGGATACCATTCAATTGGTAATTACAGGAAATTATTTTACCGACAGCACTTTGTTGTCATTTCAATATGGAACATATCCGGTTACAGTTTCATCAAATGGAACCCAGCTGGTAGCAACCATTCCACCTTTTGTTGGAAATCCACCCATTGCCTTGGTAAATAATCCAAGGGCTATCGGAGGTCCGGATGGTGGTATTTCAGACTCAATTTTTATTCAGTCTCAACAATCGAGAAATGTAGTAGTTCAGGTTAACAATGCCACCAAGCGTTTTGGCGAATCAATCCCTGACTATGAAGTTAATATCACGGTAGATGGACAAACTCTGGCTCAAACAGGGTTAAGCATCAGTCAGTTGGGATTGACGGATCTTACCTTTTCAACCAATGCAACAACTTTAAGTAACGTGGGATTGTATTTCAGAAGGGCAAGTTCTGCAGTGACCGATTTAAGCAATCCTAATTCTGTTGCCTTAGCCCAATTGTATAACTACAGTTTTGTGGATGGCATACTTTCTGTTTCCAAAATGCCACTTAAGATTACACCTAAGAATTTAAGTTTGGTGTACGGAGACCCGGTAAAAGGAAAATCAATACCATTCATTTATGAGTACGATTCTACCAATGTTCCCCAAAATGAAAGAACCAATGTTTTACTGAATATTGGCGAAGAACATCAGTCTATTCTTTCAGACACCATCATTTTTGTCAATGGAAAAAGAGCAGTAAACGGAAATCCTCTGGGAGAAGCCGACTTTTTAGGCAAAAGCTTTCTTGCTTCTGAGTTTGCAGCTTTCAATGGAAAAAGAGCCGTGAATGGCAAACGGGCCGTAAATGGAAAGCGGGCCGTGAATGGCGAATTGACCTTTGATTCAACATATTATATTCCGCTGGCGCCAGAAAACTTCCTGGATTTGGACAACGACACCATTCCATTATTGGCTGGTGTGGATGTCAATGGAAAACGTGCTGTGAATGGCAAACGAGCGGTTAACGGTAAACGAGCTGTAAATTCTAAAACTGCCGTGAATGGAAAGCGAGCGGTTAACACCGAATTGTTGGCAACCAATGGAAAGCGTGCAGTTAATGGAAAACGCGCAGTCAACGGAAAGCGTGCGGTGAATGGTAAAAGGGCTGTTAACAGCAATACCATCAATGATGATAGCAACGAAGACCTTGTGGTTGTATTGGATTCACTTGATTTTGAGGCACAACCGGGAGATTCTATTGGAGGTTACCGTTCAATGAACATGGTTTCCGGGCTTGAAGTCGGAAATTGGTTTATTGCTCCGGCAGTAATGCTTTCAGATAATTTTGAAATCACCTACGGACTTGGAAATCTGACCATTGCGCCAGATACCATGACCATCACCGCTGAAAACAAATCTGTGGACTGTAAAGGTATTCAACCAGTTTACACTACTAAAAATGAAATTTATCAGTACGATGATACAGTTGATGTTTTCTCGAGTGGACCTGAATTCACTGTGCGAAATGAACAAAACCAGGCTTTTGGAACAAGCATTCTAGATGCAGGAAATTATACAATCAGTCCATCAAATCTGGTTCAGGTTGCCTCACCTCCCAATTACATCCTATTGTATAGGAATGGTTCTTTGACGGTTGAAGCTGGTCCAGCAGCAACTGCAACTGCCACAGAAATAAACTGTTTTGGCGATTCTTCAATGGTTACGGTTTCGGCAACCGGAGGAACGGCACCTTATTCCGGAACCGGAATATTTAAAAGAGCAGCTGGTGCTTATACCTTTACAATTACCGATTCAAAGGGATGTAGTTCAATTGTTTCTGGAAATATTACCCAGCCATTGACGCCACTTACGGCATCCAAAGTTGAAGGAACCATTGCCTGTTTTGGAGGAACCACGACAGTAACCATCACCCCGGACGGTGGAACAGCACCTTACACCAATGCCGGTGTGAAAACAGTTTCAGCCGGACCTTATTCATTTACAATCACAGATGCCAATGGTTGTTCAACAGTTGTGAGTGGCAATATCGACGAGCCTGTAGCCTTAACGGCATCCAAAATCGAAGGAACCATTGCCTGTTTTGGAGGAACTACGACAGTAACCATCACCCCGGATGGCGGAACAGCACCTTATTCCAATGCCGGTGTGAAAACAGTTTCAGCCGGACCTTATTCATTTACAATAAGTGATTCAAGAGGTTGCACAATTGTTGTGAGTGGAGATATCGACGAGCCTGCAGCCTTATCAGCATCCAAAGTCGAAGGCACCATTGCATGTTTTGGAGGAACTACGACAGTAACCATCACCCCTGAGGGTGGAACTGCACCCTACACCAATGCCGGTGTGAAAACAGTTTCAGCCGGACCTTATTCGTTTACAATCAGTGATTCGAGAGGTTGTACATTTGTTGTGAGCGGAAGTATCGATGAGCCTGCTGAATTATCAGCATCCAAAGTTGAAGGCACTATTACCTGCTTTGGAGGAACAACGTCAGTAACCATCACCCCACAGGGCGGAACGGCACCTTATACCAATGCAGGAGTGAAAACAGTCTCAGCCGGACCTTATTCGTTCACAATCAGTGATTCAAGAGGTTGTACATTTGTTGTGAGCGGAAATATCGACGAGCCTGCAGCCTTATCAGCATCCAAAGTTGAAGGCAACATTGCATGTTTTGGAGGAACCACGACAGTAACCATCACTCCAGACGGCGGAACGGCACCATACACCAATGCCGGTGTGAAAACAGTTTCTGCCGGACCTTATTCGTTTACAATCAGTGATTCAAGAGGTTGTACATTTGTTGTGAGTGGAGATATCGGACAGCCTGCAGCCTTGTCAGCATCCAAAGTTGAAGGCACCATTGCTTGTTTTGGCGGAACTACGTCAGTAACCATCACTCCAGACGGCGGAACAGCACCATACACCAATGCTGGTGTGAAAACAGTTTCTGCCGGACCTTATTCATTTACAATCAGTGATTCAAGAGGTTGTACATTTGTTGTAAGCGGAAATATCGGACAGCCTACCCAATTGACCGCAAATGCCACTGGAAGCATTGCTTGCTTTGGCGGAACTGCTACTGTAAATATCATTGCTTCAGGCGGAACGGCTCCCTATTCAGGAACGGGTGCTTTTGCAAATCAAACATCAGGAGCCAAATCCTATACCGTAACGGATGCAAGAGGCTGTTCAACCAATGCCAATTTGAATTTGGTTAATCCCGCTCAAATTTCAGTTGCTATTGGTGTTACAGGAAGCACATGCAATCTTGCCAATGCCTCTGCTACGGCCAACCCAACCAACGGGGTTTCACCATATACTTTCCTTTGGTCACCTGGAGGACAAACCACCCAAACAGCAACCAATCTTGCTGCAGGTAATTATTCTGTTTTGGTTACGTCTGCGAATGGTTGTACCCAAACGGCTTCCATTACCATTACCAATTCAGGAAGCGTAGCTGCAACTCCGGGTGCTATTTCAGGTTCTACTTTGGTTTGTTCTTCACAAACAGGTATAATTTACAGCATTGCAACCGTCGCCGGGGCAAATTCTTACCAATGGACTTTACCAGTTGGAGCTTCCGGAACGTCTACTACCAATTCAATTACGGTTAATTTTGGAACAACTTTTAATGGAGGAACAATTGCAGTAAGAGCGGTGAATAGCTGTGGCACAAGTGGTGAAAGTAGATTAACCTTGTCTAAAACAAGTTCAGCCCCTGCAACTCCGGTTTCAATTTCGGGCTTAAACAATGTCTGCGGTACGCAAACAACAACCTATACGGTTCCTGCAGTTGCCGGAGCTACCGATTATTCCTGGAAATTAACTGGTTTTGGAAATGCCACCATCATTTCCGGGCAAGGAACAAATTCGATTTCAATAAGATATGATGCCGGATTTATTGCCACATGGATTTCGGTTCGGGCATCCAATTGTTTTGGAACCAGCAGCTCAAGAACCGTATATGCCATTGGATTCCTAACAGCAAATACTAAATTTCTATCGACCACTTCCACGACAAACCAAAGAGTAGGTGTTTGTGGTGGAACAACAAAACTGTATGAAATTGAAAAGATGCCAAACGCCACTTCATATCGTTGGACTGCCCCGCAGGGAGCTGTCATTTCTAATGGTTTTGGCCTCACTGGAAATCCTTTGACGGTTGATAGTGCTGTTCGAAAAGTTTCCATAACCTTTCCTGCCAACTTTAGTTCCGGTTCTGTTTCGGTGTTTGGTTCTAACAATTGTGGAAACAGTGCTTCAAGTTCTTTAGTCGTTGGCTCAGTACCTGCCCAACCCACTGAAATCACAGGTTCTGCAACGAATCTGTGTAGAAAAACCGGACAGATTTACTCTATTCCAGCCATTGAAGGCGCCACTTCTTATACATGGACTGTCCCTGCAGGAGCCACTATTTCTGGTTCGCAAACTGGAAATAGTATTTCTGTCAATTATGGAAATTCATTCACTGGTTCGGGTACGATAACGGTTCGGGCTAACAATGGCTGTGGTTCTGGATTAAGTCAGTCGCTGGCAGTTAGTGCTCTTTTCACCGCACCAGCAAGCATTTCAGGAAGTGCCTCGGTTTGTAAATCGAATAGTTCAGTTACTTATTCCACACCAACTGTTTCTGGTGCAACCAGCTACACATGGACCATCGCAGGTGGGGCAACATTTGTGTCTGCTTCAAGTACGAATTCGATTAAGGTCAATTTCAAAAATTCAACTTCTTCCAAGGCAATGATTTCTGTTACAGCCAACAATTTGTGTGGCGCTTCACAACCAAAGTCCTTGGCTATTAGTGTGAACTCTGCCTGCCGGACTGTTGCTGATGATGAGGTTGAACCTGTGGCTTCTATATTGGAAGAAAAAGTCAATCTTTATCCAAATCCTGCAAGTAAGGAAGTGAATTTCGAATTTTCCACCATAGAAAAAGGAGAGTACACACTTTCTATTTTCGATGTTTTAGGTAAAAAAGTATACCAGGATAGAATTGATGTTAAGGAAGATATTTACAAAAAGACCATAGACATTATGGATTTAAGGAAAGGTATCTACTTCGTCAAAATTGAAAATCAAGGTGCTTTTTCAAGAACCATTAAACTGGTTGTTGAAAAATAAAAAGCAGTTTCCACTTTAAATTAAAGCCATTCTTTACAAGGATGGCTTTTTCAATTATATTGGCCTCCGATTGAAGACCTTGAATGAGAATTAGAAAATTCCAAAAAATTGCTATCTCTTTTTTGATTTGGATTGGCTTCTCATTTATCGCCTTTTCATCTGAGAAGGATAGTCTGAGAAAGCTAATAAATAGCTCAAAGCCAGATACAACCAAGGTGAATTTTTTGAATCAGCTGAGTAAATCACTTTTTGATTTGAAGCCGGATTCTGCCATACAGGTTGCCAATGAAGCAAAAAAACTATCTGAAAAATTAAACTTTTCCCAAGGTAAAGCTCTGTCTTTAAAGAATTTGGGTATTATTTCTTATCTTCAGGGCATGTACGTTGATGCTATCCGGTTTTGGGACGAAGCCATAGTCATTTACAGGGATATTGGGGATAAAAGGGGAGAAGCAAATATCCTGGGAAACAAAGCCTCCGTTTATTTTAATGAAGGCGATGAGGCCAAGTCCCTTGAGTTGGATTTGCAATCCCTCAAAATATCTGAATCCATCAATGATACACTCCGGATTGTAACCTCGCTGAACAATATTGGGACTGTGTATCTCAATAAATCAGCGACCTATAAAAAGGCACTTGAATATTTCCGAAGGTCATATGAATTTAGCCATGCCATTAATAACCAGTATCTTATTGGGACAGCTTCGGTTAATCTTGGAGAAGCCTATTATAAAATGAAAGATGATGTTTCCGCATTAAAATATTTAAAAGAGGCCCATTCAGCCTTTGATGGAACGGAGGATCTACCTTATGCCCTAAATTACCTTGGCCGGGTTTATTCCAGGCAAAAACAATATTCATTGGCCATCGAAAAGCATAAAGAAGCATTTGAGTTTTCAAGGAAACTGGGCAACAAGCTCGATATGACTCAATCTCTGGTGGGATGGGGACAGGTTTGTCTTGCCAGGGACGAGATTAAAGATGCGATAGAAAAATTCTTAAAATGCCTGGAAATTTCAATTCCGTTAAAAGCAACTGCTGAGACAAAAGATGCCTATGAAGGATTAACAAAGGGCTACTCTAAGGAAAAGGATTTTTCCAATGCCTTCAAATACCAGAATTTACTTCTTGAAATTAAGGACACGATTTACAACATCAATACAGATAAAAAACTTGGTACGCTTCAGTTCAATTTTGACATTGAAAAAAAGGAATCAGAAATAAGACTTTTGACCAAGGATAAGGAGCTTCAGGTTAAGGAACTTCAACGCCAAAGATTGGTTAGGAATGGATTTATTGGGGGATTTACCATTGTATTATTATTTGCCGGTGTTTTTCTTGTGCAAAGAAACAAAATCAGCAAAGAGAAAAAGCGAAGCGATGAGCTGTTGGAAAATATCCTCCCGGCCGAAACCGCAGAAGAATTAAAAGCCACCGGAACTGCCAAGGTAAAAAGTTATGACATGGTTAGCGTGCTATTTACTGATTTTAAGAACTTTACCAAAGCAAGTGAAAACCTGAGTCCGGAAGAGTTGGTGGCTGAAATCAACCTTTGCTTCAGTGAATTTGACCGGATTATAACCAGAAACAGATTGGAAAAAATCAAAACCATTGGGGATGCTTACATGTGCGCAGGCGGAATTCCAGCCACTAATAATACCCATCATTTCGACGTGATTGAAGCAGGTTTTGAAATCATTGCATTTATAGAAAAGAATAAGAAGGAAAAGTCAGATAAAGGACTTCCATTTTTTGAAATCAGGCTTGGGATTCATACCGGACCCATTGTTGCCGGAATTGTTGGGATTAAAAAGTTCGCTTATGACATTTGGGGCGATACCGTTAATACGGCCTCAAGAATGGAATCTTCAGGCGTTCCGGGTAAAGTGAACATCAGCCAGGGAACCTATGAGCTTGTAAAGGATAGATATAACTGTGTGCACAGAGGGAAAATTGAAGCCAAAAACAAAGGCGAAATTGACATGTATTTTGTGGAAGGGCCAATAGAAACTGCTTAAATTTCATGGGAAACCCGAGCCCACGCATTGAAACCCATTTTATTTCAATTATTAAAGGCTGAACTTAAATTTCGAACCTTTTCAATTAGAAAATAATCATTGAAAAACATAACGGATACTTGCCGCACCCCCAGTAATCGTCAAACCATTGTTGTACCCAGTGAATTGATAATAAGGCATCCAATCCAGGCTTAAATTGATCGGCACTTTTTTGAATTTGTAATCAAATCCCAATTGAACAAAGGTCCCGAAAACTGTTTTTGGGTTTGCTTCTCCGTTAAATCCCTGACTCCAATTCCATCTATACACAGATAATCCTGTCCCCAAAAACCAATTGAAATTTCTTGAGTTGTTAATCGGCATATTGTATTGCGCAGCCAGGGCAATCTGAACCCAGCTTGCCTTCTGGTTTTGTCTTTGAAAAGCGGTGATGCCTTCCAGAGAAAAATTTGGTTTTACATAATGTTTGATGGAGACCGCTGTTGGATAGCCCAATCTAAAACCAAGGGACCAATCGTATAGTTTGGTGGAGTGTCTCGAATGGCTATTATTTGACCAAAAGAAAAAAAACAAGGCCAAAAACAGAAACCGCTTTACCAAACTTATGAACATAAAATTGAATTTTGCTTTCATCTCAATTGCTTTAAAGTTTACGAAGTTTAATTTTATAAAAATTTATATTAACCATAAGTGATTATACGCACACAATGAAAAAGACAAACCTGAGTTTTATCCCTTTTATATGTCATTTTTAAACGATAAAAGGTTCTTCATTTTAAAAATATTTGAATGATTTCGAGGTATGTTGGTTGTTCAATTTCGCTTCAATTTTTTAATTTGGTCGGATTAATAATCAGGTGCTGATGGAAGCATACTTCTAAATCATACTTGCCTTTTTTGCCAAACAGACCTAAGGGGTGGTACTCTGGTTCCCGATATTTTATCAAAATACTTTGTTGGTTTCCAACTTTGGTAGTGCTGGAAAACCGCTTCAGTTCCTCAAAAGTTTGTACCTTCAAAAAGGCCTGAATTTGTTTGGTTTGAAAAATCAGGCGTCCAAATCATTTATATAAACGATTGAAGCACTTCAGTTTGTAAATCCTTTATCACACCACTTTCGCCTTTATCGTAGCATGGTTTCGCAGCATTTTGGCAAAATCACCCTCTTTTATTTTTAAAAAGTTGGTTGCTTCCTGAACCAGATTTAAGGCCTCAACTTTTCTATCATTGGCTGGATTGGCCTCCAGACCCACACAATCTGCCACCGATTTTCCAAGCCAATAGCGGACTTGTGCATCTATGAATTGGCCATCTTTTTCTGGAATCATGGATTTGTAATATGCCAACAACTCTTTTGTAAGTGCAATTCCTTCATCAGATTTTTTAAAATGCCGATTTCGGATGGTTCGTTCCAAAACCATGGCTTCGGCGTAGTTGGCTGGTAACAGGTCCGTTGAAATATGAAGTTGGTAGCCAATGTATCGCCAAAGACTGGTAAAACTTTCCATTTCTCTATCGGTAATGAGGTATCCTGCTTTTTTAAGTCCACGCAAAATGAGAAAGGAAAAAGCAAGGTTGGTTCCAGCCATATCTTCCTGATTGATGGGCAAACCCCAGGCCATATCCCAGTCTTTTCCTTTCAATATATAATACCGGGCAATGGCATGAATCAACCTGGTTTTGTTGATGTGAAAGTGTCCATCTGAATTTTTATCCAATTGGCCAGGGGAGGAAACGGCAATGATAAAATCTGCGGTATCAGCCAGTCGTTTACCCTGATTTTTCCGCATCTTTTCGGACAGATATAGGGCCTTGTTCCCGGGTGAAGCAGCATAGCAATATGGCAATGACAAACCGCCCAGCAAAGTCATGATGGGCAAGGCATATTTTTCAAAAACCCGTTGTCCTTTTTTGATGAGTTCAGGTTTGAACCAATCAGGCTTGGGTAGGCTTTGCATCAGAAACTGTTTCAATGGACTGTTATCCAGATTTTCATAATCGGAAACCGGCATACTTAAAACCGCATACAACGAAGTTTGAGTGCCTTCCTGAAAAATGGCTTTCACCAAAGCATCGGCATCTGAATCGGCTTGCTGGCGATGATGGTTTAGAAAAGCGGGGGCTAAATTCATAATATGCTATAGTTTGAGAATATGACTTCAAAACGAGGCAGTTGTTCTGGAAATAAAATTCCTTAATTTGAAAACAACCTTTAAGCAGCCTTGTTTTAAATTATAATTTATACAAAGTGGTGAGGGAAAGATTGTTCCTTCATTTTATAAAAAATCACAATGGACACCGACAGAATCATAGAAATGGCCTGGGAAGACCGAACCAGTTTTGACGCCATCAAAGCCCAGTTTGGTCTAAGTGAATCGGAGGTAATTGCCCTGATGCGTAAGACGTTGAAGCGCAGCAGTTTCAACTTATGGAGAAAGCGGGTGAACTCAGGTGTGAGTCAAAAACATGAAAAGAAGCGGAACCCTGAAATAGAGCGGTTTAAGTGTAGCAGGCAAAGAAGCATCGCGATGAATAAAATCAGCAAACGGGTATGAAATTGATTTTTGAAACCGATTATAACCAAATTCTGGCTCGGGTTGAAGCCATAGATCCAATCAAATATGGCAAAACCAGAAACTACCTCAACGGAGATGTAACCTATCTTTCACCTTATATTTCCAGAGGTGTAATCAGTACAAAGCAAGTTCTGAAATCGGTTTTAGACAGGGGATTTGAACTCAATCAAATTGAATCTTTTATAAAAGAGCTTGCCTGGCGGGATTATTTTCAAAGGGTTTGGCAGGAAAAGGACATTGATCTGGATATAAAGCATCCTCAGGAAAAGGTTTCCAACTTTGAAACTCCAATTGAAATTCCAAATGGAAGGACTGGTATTCAGGGAATTGACAATGCCATAAAAAAATTGTATGACACCGGCTACATGCATAACCATTGCCGGATGTACACGGCTTCCCTGGCTTGTAACATCGGGCAGTCTCACTGGAAAAATCCTGCGAAATGGATGTACTACCATTTGCTGGACGGTGACTGGGCCAGCAATGCCTGCAGCTGGCAATGGGTGGCCGGCAGCAACAGTGGAAAAAAGTACTTTGCCAACCAGGAAAACATTAGCCGTTATACAAATACCCCTTTTCAAAATAGTTTTTTGAATGCGGATTATGAGGAATTGGCATCCATGGGAATTCCAGAGGTACTGAAGAGAACGACAAAGTTTGACGCCCAAACCGTTTTGCCACAAAGTCAAGCCTTGACTTTCAACCCTGAATTCCCAAGTTTCATTTATAACTATTACAATCTGGACCCGCTTTGGCACGCTGGCGAACCTGGAAACCGGATTTTATTGCTGGAACCTGAAGTTTTTCAACAATATCCAATCAGTAGTAAGTGTCTTGATTTTATGCTGAATCTGAGTAAAAATATTCCTGATATACAGGTTTTTGTGGGAAGTTTTGAAGCTTTAAAAAGTGAATGTCAATCTGAAAAAATCTATTTCAAAGAGCATCCTTTAAACAGACATTACAATGGAATTGAGGAAAGCAGAGATTGGATTAGTGAAAAGGTGAAAGGCTATTTCCCCTCATTTTTTGCCTATTGGAAAGTGCTGGAAAAGGAAATAAAAAAGGCGTATTGAAAATGCCTGTTAATCTGGTTTGGCTAAAAAGGGACTTGCGCACACAAGACCACGAAGCACTTCAAGCTGCTGAATCGGAAGGGATTCCCTATTTGATTCTTTTCCTTTTTGAACCTTCTGTCCTGGCTTATCCGGATTGTTCAATGAGGCATTTGCAGTTTCAATTCCATTCTATTTTGGCGATGAATCAAATACTCTTACCATTTGGAAAAGAGGTGAAGATATTTCACGGGGATGCAGAAAAGGTCTTTGATTTTTTGATTCAGAAATTTGAGGTAAAAAGCATTTTCAGTTACCAGGAAAGCGGAATCAAAATCACTTATGACAGAGACAAAGCACTCAAAAAGAAGTTTTTAAAATCTGGCATTATCTGGAGGGAGTTTCAAAATAATGGCGTTGTCCGGGGACTGAAAAACAGGGTGAAATGGGACGCATTATGGAATGAAAAAATGAATGCTCCTGTGATTAAAAATGTATTCCAAAGCGCAGAATGTACGCCATTTGAGCATCCATTTCCTTTGCAACCTGAACTTTTGGAGTCGTTGTTAAAATATCCGTCCTCCTTTCAGCCTTCCGGAGAATTGAATGCCTGGAAGTATCTGGATTCTTTTCTAAGTGAGCGTGGCCAAAATTACAACAAACACATTTCCAAACCTTTGCTAAGCAGAAAGTCCTGTGCCCGCCTTTCGCCTTATCTGGCCTGGGGTAATATTTCTGTCCGGCAGGTTTTTCACGCTACCCAATTGAGACTCCAACAACCCGGGGTAAAACGACCTTTTCAGGGTTTTCTCTCCAGATTACACTGGCATTGCCATTTTATTCAAAAATTTGAAATGGATTGCAGCTATGAAACGGAATGCATCAACAAAGGATATGCGAAACTCGATTATGTAGAAAATGAAAATTGGCTAACGGCATGGAAAACAGGTACCACCGGAATTCCCATGGTGGATGCATGTATGCGTTGTTTAGAAAAAACAGGCTGGATTAACTTCAGAATGCGGGCCATGTTGGTTTCATTTTTAAGCCATCATTTGTTTTTGGATTGGCGACAAGGGGCTCATTTTCTGGCACAATTGTTTTTAGATTATGAACCTGGAATACATTATCCCCAATTTCAAATGCAATCCGGAACAACCGGTGTCAATACCATTCGGGTGTATAATCCTGTCAAAAATTCTTTGGAGCATGACCCGGGAGCAGAGTTTATTTCCCAGTGGTTACCGGAGCTTTCCGCTTTGCCAATAGCCTTTCGACATCAGCCCTGGTTGATGACGGAAATAGATGCTATGCTATACAATTTTAAATTGGGCAGAGATTATCCACTTCCCATTATTGACTTACAATCTGAACTCCGGAAGAATGTGGATGCGCTTTGGAAATTGCGAAAAGATGAACTGGTAAAAGCTGAAAATGTGCGAATTATAAGGACCCACACCAAAAACAGCAAGTTTGATAAAAACCAAAACCGACTTTGAAAACAACATCAAAGAAATTTTTCAAAAGGAGCGTAGCCCTGGCATCTCCGTAAACCCAAAAAAAGCAAAATCAAAAGGGGCGTAGCCCTGACATCTTTGTAACAGAAAATATCAAAATAAAAAAGGGGCGTAGCCCTGACATCTTCGTAGCATTTGAAAAACGTTAAAAAACAAAATTTACCCGAGAAGGTCTGCCTGGTTTGCCAGCGCCCGTTTGCCTGGAGAAAGAAATGGGAAAAAGTCTGGCATGAAGTGAAATATTGCAGCGAAAAGTGCAGAAATGAAAAATCAAAAAAATGAAATCAACCGGAATCGTATTTCCTCATCAGCTGTTTGAAAACAGTGTATTGTTAGACAATTGCTCAAGCATTTATTTGGTTGAAGAATTCCTTTTTTTCAAACAATATAATTTCCACAAACAAAAGATTGCCTTTCACCGGGCAAGTATGAAGTTTTATGAAACCTACCTTGAAGACAAAGGAATTGAGGTGGTTTACGTTGAATCGGGGAATCCAATTTCGGATGTCAGGAACCTGATTTCTTATCTCAGAACTGCTGGAATAAAGTCTATTGAATACGTAGATACGGTTGACAATTGGCTGGAAATGCGCATCGCTGAATCCTCTTTGCAAAATCAGGTTGTGGCCATAAAACACTCCAGCCCCATGTTTTTAAATTCGGAGGAAGAAATTCTCTCTCATTTTGCGGATAAGAAGAAAATGTTTCAGACCGATTTCTATAAAACCCAAAGGACTAAGCGGAGAATTTTACTTGAAAGCGACGGAAAGCCAGTAGGAGGGAAGTGGACTTTTGATGCTGAAAACCGACTGAAATATCCAAAAGAAAAGAAGCCACCCACCGTACGTCCATTGGCCATCAATTCTTTTTATAAAGAAGCCATTTCATATACGCAACTTCATTTTTCCGGAAACTATGGCCAGATAAACCCAGACTTTTTATATCCATGCACATTTGAAGAAAGCAGAATCTGGTTGTCAGATTTTTTGAAAAACCGATTTGCAGAATTTGGCCTTTATGAAGATGCCATGGTGCAAGGCCAAACCATTTTACACCACAGCATTCTCACACCCATGATGAATGTAGGTTTGATTTCGCCTAACGAAATCTTAAATGAAACGCTGGATTTTTCTGCTGGCAACGATATTCCACTTAACTCATTGGAAGGATTTATCCGCCAGATTTTGGGTTGGCGTGAGTTCATAAGGGCTGTTTACCAACTGAAAGGAACCGAGGAAAGAACCCGAAATTATTGGGGATTTAAGCGGAAAATTCCGGCAAGCTTCTGGACAGGTACTACTGGAATTGAACCCATAGATGTTACAATCAAAAAGGTTTTGGAAACGGGTTATTGCCATCATATAGAGCGACTTATGGTGCTTGGGAATTTCATGTTGCTTTGTGAATTTGACCCGGATGAGGTCTATCGCTGGTTTATGGAAATGTTTATCGACAGCTACGACTGGGTAATGGTGCCCAACGTATATGGCATGAGTCAGTTTGCAGACGGCGGTTTGATGGCCACCAAACCCTACATCAGCGGCAGCAATTATCTATTAAAGATGAGCGACTTTAAAAAAGGGTCATGGCAGGAAATCTGGGATGGCCTTTTCTGGAGGTTTATGCATGTTCACCGTGATTTTTTCCTAAGCAATCCAAGGCTGGGCATGTTGGTAGGGACCTTTGATAAAATGACATTGGAAAAACAAAAGAGTCATTTGGAAAAGGCGGAAGGGTTTTTAGAAATGCTGTAGGAAACAAAAGCGGTGGCCTTTTTTTTTGACCATTTCCTTCTTTTTCCCCGGGTCTTCAAATCAACACTTCCTTTGCCTATTGAATTTCCAATTTGAGCTTTTCAAAAACCAGATTCAATGTTTTGGATAAGGTTTGATTCCATTGTTTTATCTCGTCTAAATCTATATGCTGCGTATTGGCTTTTTCCAGGTTTCGAACCACATCTTTTAATGAAACAATACCCAGATTATCCAGACTGGGCTTCATTTTATGTGCAAGATCTGAAATAGTTTGCAGGTCGTTTTCTTGAAGTGCTTTTTCCATTTGGAGGAGCATGGTTGGTGTTTGATTCAGAAATAATTCCAACATTTTGTTAATAAAACTTCTGTTGCCCTGGTCCATTTTTTCCAGAAAGCTTAAATCGTACAAATGAACTTCTGTTCTTTCGTTTGGTTGATTGCCAACTCTTACTTCAGGTTTGTTTTTGGTTAAAACTTTGGATATGAGATTGATAAGCTCATCTTCACTAAATGGCTTTGGCAGCGAATCTTCCATACCCGCTTTCAGGTACTTTTCATTGTCTGATTTTAGTGCATTGGCCGTCAGAGCAATGATGGGCGTTTGGTGGTGCGGTTGATTCTTTATCAATTTGGTTGCTTCAATGCCATCCATTACCGGCATTTGAATATCCATCAAAATAAGATCGGCACTGTTGTTTTTCATGTACTCAACTGCTTCTTTTCCGTTCACGGCTTCCACACATTTTGCCCCCAGGTTTTCAAGCATGGTGTTGGCAACCAGGCGATTCATGTCGTTGTCATCAACCAAAAGAATTTTCAAACCATTGAAAATATCTGGATTAATGGCTTCTTTTTTCAATACAGGAAGGTCCTTGTGCTGGCCTATTTCAAAAGGAATGCTGATGGTAAAAGCTGTACCTTTTCCCTTTGTACTTTCAACCTCAATCTGGCCATGCATTAGCTCAACCAACTCTTTTGTTATATTCATGCCGAGGCCGGTGCCACCAAATTTTCTTGACGTAGATTGATGTTCCTGGGTGAATTTTTCAAAAAGCTGTTCCAGGAAATCTTTGTCCATTCCAATTCCGGTATCGGCCACTTTTAAAGCCAAAGTCTGGCGGTTTTCAGTCTGTTCTTTGAGGTGGCATTCCACTGAAATCTGACCTCTTTCGGTAAACTTAATGGCATTGCTTATCAGGTTAAAAAGGATTTGGTTCAAACGAAAGGGATCGCCAATCAAGACTTGTGAAATGCCAAAGTCAATATTTTCCAACTTCAGAACCAGACTTTTTTCATGTGCCCTGTGTTGCATAACCGCTATGGCTTTTTCTAAAACAAGTTTTATATCAAACCCTATGTTTTCCAGGGTAAGTTTGCTTGCTTCCAGTTTTGATAAATCCAGAATATCGTTCAAAATAACAAGCATATTTTCTGAGGCAGATTGAATTATTTCCAGATAAAATCTTTGCCGGGAAATCAGTTTTGTTTTTGAAAGTAATTCGGCCATACCGGAAATGGCATGCATCGGCGTTCGGATTTCATGGCTCATATTGGTCAGAAATACCTCTTTCGATTTTGAAGAAGCCTCGGCCAATTCCCTGGCCTCCACCAATTCATCCTGTAATTTTCTTTGTTCTGTTATGTCAAGGTGAATTCCAATAGAGCCAATCAATTCGCCCTTGTCGTTATAACTTGGTGCGCCAGATACCAACCACCAACGGAGTTCTCCTCTTTTGTTTTTTATGGCTATCTCATAAGCATCTGACTTCCCTTTTTTACGCAGACTTGTCTTCTTCTGCATAAAAGCATCGGTCTTTCCCGAGACCAACATGGACCGGGCATTCCTGCCAATTAGTTCCAATTCTTCAAATCCGGATATTTCACAAAAACTTTGATTGGCATACAGGATATTTTCTTCCGGGTCCACTTCCAGAATTCCAAGATGCATGTTGGCCAGAATGTTGCGGTACTTTTCTTCCTTAAACTGAAGTGCTTGTTCGGTTAATTTTCGGTCTGTAATATCGGAATGTGTGCCAATGATTCTGAGAGGTGTTCCATCCGGAGTCCGGCTTACGACCATACCTCTGTCCAAAATCCATACATACTGACCTGATGCCGACAACATTCTGAATTCCCGTTGGTGATTTTGAACAAAACCAGATCTGTAATCTCTTTCTGTTTCTTTCAGAATATATCTGTCATCCGGATGTACCCTGCTTTCCCATTCTTCATATAAATTCGGAAAATCCTCGTCCGAAAATCCAAGCATTTTTTTATATTGTTGGGAGAAAAAGACCTCTCTTGTTTGAAAATTGAATTCCCAAACACCATCTCCAGCCCCTTCCAGGGCAAACTGCCATCTTTCGTCACTTTTCTTTAGGGCATCCTGGTTTTCACGCTCTACGGTAATGTCTTCTTCCAGCGCAAAATAGCCTGTAATTTTGCCTCTTTGGTTTCGAATGGCCTGGCCTTGAATTCTAAGCCAATACTTTTGACTTGCTTTGTTGTAGTTTAAGATTTCACATATAAAGGGGTATCCTTCTCTTATTTGGTTTGACAGATATCTGACTGTTTCCGGATTGGTTTCCGGACCCTGAAGAAAGTGGCCCGGCTTTTTTCCAATGACCTCTTCCAACATGAAGCCTGTCATTTTGGTGAACCCCTTATTGACCCAGGTAATGCGGCCATCGGCATCGGTAATCAAGACACCATTCAGATTTTCTTCTGCAATGAGTGAAAGAATCCGAAGTCGGTCTTCCTGCGCTTTTTCCTGCGATATATCTTCAATAAGAGCGAAATATTGAATCAACCTCCCAGACTCATTATACACAGCCTGACCTTTAGAGCGGCTCCAAAATGTAGTTCCATTTTTTTTGTAATTGATTAATTCGACCAGGAAGTTTTTGCCAGCCTCAAAGGCTTCTACTATTTCTTTCAGGCTTGCCTTGTCTGTTAACGGTCCCCGAAGCAAATCGATAGGTGCTTTGCCTTGAATTTCCTCTTTCGTATAGCCGGTTAGGTTGCAAAATCCGTTGTTTGCCCAGTTGATTTTACCATCCGGGTCTGTGAATAAAACGCCGTTTTCATTGGAACTTGCTACGAGTGAGAGTCTTTTAATCTCTTCCTGGCCCTCTTTTTCTACGGTGATGTCCCGGCCATAAATATTGAAATATGCAGGCTCTGGAAGATACTTGCAAACAAATGAAAAGGTCTGATCATTCACCTGGCCTTCTACGAGCCATCTGTCAGATTCTTTGTCGATTTCGGGGCAAATCATTTTCCAGAAATCATCCATCGGATATTTTTTTTCCTGATAGCTAATTTCCTGAAGTGCTTGAGCAGCAGGATTCATCAGCAAAATATTCCCCAAAACATCCAATCTGATCATTGGGTCCGGGTTCTCCATTGAAAACAAAGACATTTCCTGAAAGGCCTTTGTAGATACTTTCAGTTCGTTTTTCTGGTTGTTGACTTTTTCTAAAAGATATTTCTGTTCATTCGAATTAATCTCCTGATTTTTAAGTACATAAAGCAAATCAATCAAAGGGTCGTGGGAAGCGAAATCCAGGATGGAAAGTTGTTTTTCCACCAATTGGTCCACCGATTCAAGCCATGGGGAACCCAGTAAGAGAAATTGATTTTCAGCTTCAATCCATTTTAGCTGACCACGGAAATGGGTGATTTTATCATCAATGCCGCAATGCCAAACCAACAGTTGTCCGGACAAACCTTTTAAGGATTCAAAATCAGGATTTAAAAGTGTTGGCCTTTTGATGGAAATACAGTCTTTGAGTTGCTTTCCAGGTAAATCAGGAAATAATTTTTCCAACGATTTTCCAGCGGAAAGTATGGTAAGCCCTTTGTCAAAATGCAGGTAAAAGGGAAAGAGTGTATTGAATTCCTCCAGACTAAACCTAAATCCTTGGTCATGCATAGTTTACCAACTCACTTTAAATATTTCATGGTCAGAACCTTTGTCCCGGCTTTGGATCCGTTCTATTTCAGTCGGGGTGTCGTACATTTCAGTTTTCGAGTGTTATTTCATTGTTTTTTAGCATGTTGTAGATGGTGCTTTTGCCAATATCCAACCGGCGGGCTACCTCTACCACATCGTTGTTGTATTTTTTGAGAAAGAAACTGAGGATGTCGCAGCTATACGCTCTGAGCGATTTTTCCTCCGTGGTAAAATGGTCATCTCCGCGGACGGTTGTAAAATTAATGTCGCCATCGGTAATTTCTTTGCCATCGCTTAGCACTGCGGCAAGGTCCATGATTGCTTTCAGTTCCCGTACATTACCCGGGAAATTATAGGCCAGAAGTTTGTCTTTGGAAGCTGCTGAGAAGGTTAGGTGCTTCATTTTATTTTCTTTGCAGAATTCATCCACAAAATGACGGGCAAGAATCAAAACGTCTTTTCCTCTCGATCGCAATGGCGGAATGTCGATGGGCAAACCAATGAGCCGGTAATACAAATCTTCCCGAAAGGTTCCTTTTTTTACTTCTTCTGCCAGGTTTTTTTGTGTTGCCGAAAGCAGGCGGATATCAAGCTTTGTGGTCTGGTTTCCACCAATTTTCACTACTTCTCTTTCCTGTAAAACCCGAAGAATTTTGCTCTGCAGCGTAAGGTCCATTTCGGAGATTTCATCCAGAAACAAGGTCCCACCCTGGGCTTCTTCAAACTTTCCGATTTTTTGGCCAGCTGCCCCGGTGAAAGCTCCTTTTTCATGCCCAAAAAGTTCACTCTCAATCAGCTCTTTTGGTATTGCCGCCATGTTGACCGCCACAAAAGGTTTTTTCTTTCTATCGGAATTGAAGTGAATGGCTTTGGCAATCAGTTCTTTCCCGGTTCCGGTTTCTCCGGTTATTGAAACATTAATATTGGATTGGGTCGCTTTTTCTACCAGCGAAAAAATCTTTTTTAGCGCCTGGCTTTGGCCGATGATGGTTTTCTCGAAACTGAATTTTTGCTCCAGTTGTTCCTTCAGAACCTCAACTTCCTGCTTTAGGTCAGCGTTTTCTCTTATTTTGAGTATGGCATTCCAGAGCAGGTCTTTGGTGTTTTCGTCTTTTACAATGTAATCCCTTGCCCCAGCCTTTAAAAGGTTTACCGCAATTGATATTTGCTCCTGCCCACTGATGACAACAACAGGAATGGCATTGTTCTCTGCTTTAATTTTCTGAAGCAGCTTTTCTCCTGTCATATCCGGAAGGGAATAATCTATGCAAACTACATCTGGCTTTTTGTAGAGGGCATCCAACCCGTCTTTTGCGTTTGAAAACAGGGAAACTTCATAGTCTGGATTCATAGAAAGCTGATACTTCAGCAATTCACCATACCAGGGGTCGTCTTCAATGATGTAGATTTTGTAGGACATTCCGTGTAAACCGATTTTTGGGTGAATATTAGGAAATAAAATTTTATTTCCCTGTTTTTATTCCAAATTCTGGAAAACAAAAAAAATCCCTTGCAGCTCAATTAAGCCACAAGGGATTTCAATTCAGACGTATCAGTTTATATAAAGTCTAATTTGAATTTACAATTTGCCTTAGTCATTTCTCCACTGGAGAAACTGGAATGAGGTCCAACTAAAAATAGAAATTGTAAATTCTTTTTGGACTTTATGTAACCCAAATTCCGCAAGAGAAAAAGCTTTTGGTTGATAAAGGATTGATTTTAACCTTAAGACCTCTATCCTGGAGAGGTTTTAGGCGAGGTTGTAAAACATAGAAAATCAATCATTTAAATCCAATTGCATCATCCGGGTTTAAGTTTTTACCTGAAAGACAACGATACGCTTTCTTTTTTCAGGTACGGAAATGCCAGCCGGAAGTTGAATTTCTGAGCTTTCAAAGTCCGATGCATTTCCATACCAATTCAGCATCGTTTATTTAACTACAACTTTAACATTTTGCGTGGCACTTTCACCTGTCGTACTGGATATCACAATACGGTACATTCCAGCTGGCAATCCGCGTAAATCCATAGAGATTTTACTGTGTCGGCTGGCATTATGCAATTTCCCGTACACATTCTGGCCCATTATATTGAGGACATTAATCTCGAGTGTCTCGTCACGGGTCTGCTGAAGGTCGACAACAAACGTTCCCTGGTTTGGATTTGGATAAACCGAGATGTCAGATTTAATGAGGCCCCTTCCGCACGGAATGTTGAGGCTGTTGAAATTCTGACGTTCGGCATTTTCGTTTACCAATACCAGACGAACCTGACTTGAATTCTGATTGAGGTTATCCAGACTGAAGGTATATTTCTTCATTTCTGTCGAATTCCTTGCTGCCGATACAGTTCCGAGGTCATTCCAGTTTTTGCCATCGGCTGACTCCTGTATGATGAAACCACGTGTTTCGACTTCTCTTGCGGTTGTCCAGGAAAGGCTTGGTCTCAATCCGGTACAGTTTACCTGAATTCCCGCCAAATCGATTGCCAAAGGAACATCCATTTCACCTGCAAATCCGTAGTTGGAATAACCACTCACTCCAGAGCGTCCGAGAGTTGTCGTAATAAGATCACCAACCGGAGCCAGGTGAGTACCAGGACAGAACCAGTCTCCACCGCTTACCCTTTTTACAAGTGTGAGGCTTTCTTTCACAATTGCCAGAGGTGCAAAATCTTCACCAGTTGCTTTGATGGTATATTCACCGTCAATCAATGTTCCGGCTTCGTTATCTACTTTCCAGTAACCGTCGTCTGAGAACTTGCCTACTTCGAAGCCAGCACCGCCGGTAGAGATATCCGGAATAGTAGACTGTGTACCCGTGGCACCAAACAACATGGAAACCGGCATAAATTCTACAGTTACCGAACCACCCGTCGTAGGCGCCAAGGTATATTCAATGCTCAGGAATCTGTTTTTCCAGAATCCCAGAATCTCCTGACCCATTGGGAATAAACCGGTGGCATTTCCACTATTCGTGGCCGAAGCAAACCAGCGCTTCATTTTACCACTCACATAACCACTGACGTGATTCAATGTTCCTCTGTTGGTTACACCAGACCCGACTTCAAGAGTACTTGTCTGTGTGTTAATATTACCGGAAATCATCACCAGAGAACCTTGCACCTGTACATTATCTAACAGATTCAATGTTCCGGAAGGCTTGTTTACGTTCATCGAACTGAATACTGCAGTACCTGTTCCAATCACCGAAATACTCTGATTTGCTGTTCCGATGAAGTGGAAATCACTGGTACCCTGTGTAACAGTACCGTTAATGGTGAGATCCCCCATCAGGTTAACATCAGAATTCGAGGCTGCCAGATTGAAGGTAACACCCGCATTGATTACCAGATTTTTGGATTCCATTACGGAACCAAAAGGAAGCGTTTTATTACCGGATCCAGCCAGGCTCAGGTTGTTATAATCCACCGCGCTCTGTCCGGAAAACAATTGCTGGTCACCTGCCTTGTTGTACACCACTGTTCCGTTTCCGGCGTTGAATACTGCAGTAGGATCCAGAATCATGGTTCCGGAAAGATTCAGTGTACCTGTACTGTTAAATGTAACAGTTCCTTTGTTGATCAGATCTACCGCCGTAAGGGTTGAATTGACATTTGCAAATGTCAGAACACCACCAGTCGCAACGGTTACCTTATTAAGGTTCACACCGACAGCTGTATTCACAGTATTGGAGTGTCCGAAAGTAACATCAGAACCGGCCGTTGGAACGGTACCGCCCAGCCAGGCAGACGTTGCAAGAAAATCAAAGCCCGTTGCCGTAGTAATATACCCAATGTATTGGAAAGGCTGATTCACTAAAGCGCCATTTGATGGATTGGTGACCACCAGATTACCTGTGCTGTTTACACCGGAATTGTTTACAATCACGGTTAATAATCCGGAGTTGACAAATGTCACGGTCGCTGCCACACCATTTATAGATACTGTAGCATTGCTCGCAAAATTGGAACCGTTAATGGCGATACTCTGTCCCCTGTATCCAGTGGCATTCAACTGACCGGCTACTAATGGAATGGTACCAGTAACATTGGTTATCACTGGTGATAGAAGTATCTGAATCGCACCAGAAACAGCTGACCTTACAGTACATCCGTTGCTGTTGGTTACCTCGCAGAAATAATACAAGGTTCCGACAACCGCTGTCGAAGGAATGTAGGTGTCGGTATTGGCACCTGAAATAGAAGTGCCTCCCGTTGTGGTAGCAGTCGGATTGGAGAACCACTGGTATTCTGTAATTGTTCCGCTTCCAGCATTGGCCGTCACGCTCATCGCCGTTGCGATGGCAAACTGACTGTAGGTTGCCGCTGGAGAAACCTGAGATGCAATGGTAGGAGATGCATTGATGCTGGCCAGAACGGCTGTTCGGTTCAAGGCATTACAAGTAGGAGAGGTAGCCTCTACATAATAGGTCGTGTTCACCGAAATAGAAGGCGTTGTGAAAGTACCGGACGAACCAAGAGCCGTACCGCCGACCGCATTGGCAAACCAATTCATGGTGCCGGTGGACGACGAAGCACTTAGAACCACAGTACCAGTCCCGCAACGAGCTCCCGGAGTGGTAGATATAATAACCGGCAATGGACTCACCGTTACTTTCACTGCATTGGTATCCGAGCAACCGGTTGCCGTAATGGTTTCGGTCAGGATATAATTCGTAGTAGAAACAGGACTTGCCACTGGCTGTGCAATGGTTGCATCGCTCAGCGTTAGGGCAGGAGACCAGGCAAACGTATTGCCGGCAGTAGCAGCCGCACCAAGGTTTACCGTTCCGGAACCACAAATCACTTGATCAACACCTGCATTGTCCACAGGAAGCGGATTCACCGTTACCGGAACCGGACTGTTTGGATTCGAACATCCGTAACCATTGGTTGCTGTTACAGTGTAGAATGTGTTTACAGTTGGTGCAACGGCTGTTGGATTCTGCAGATTCGATGAGAAACCCGCCGGAGAAGATAACCAGCCATAGGTGTAGTTGGTTGAATTTCCGGTGATGCTTACGTTGTCAATTGCCCAATAGCGGTCGTTTGCCCCTGTGTAAACAAACCGTACATAAACCGTTGGAAGACCAATGTAGGCATTCAGATTCACTACCTGGTTCGCAAATCCAGCGACTGCTCCCTGGTCCGTAGTATACGTTACCAAATCAGTCCAGGTGGTATTGTTGGTAGATACCTGTACTTTGGCATTATCCAATGCATCAAAATCATCATAGAATGTGAAGAAGTCCATGCTCAGTGTACTGAAACCAATGGTATTCATCACCGGTGATTTCAGGAAGGTACTGGTTGTACCCGCCGAACCCTGCGCCTGGCTGTTCGACATATAAAACTGTGTCCGATCATTGGAACGGAAGGTAAGCGAGTTTGTCGCATACTGATCAGCCCTTAATGTCCAGGCAGCATTGGCCGGGGTGCCACCAACAGACGAATTGGTAGTTGTCCAGTTATTGATCGATCCATTAAATCTCTCCCTCAGCAAAACGGTTGCGTATGAGGTAGCACTTGAATACAGATCAACGGTTTCGTTCAGACATATCACATCATCCGAAACACTGGATGAAACCGCACCTGTAAAGATGTACGGGTTGATGTCCAGGAAGGTGGTGTCTCTGAAGGCAGGACATCCTCCTGTTGATCCTCTTGTATTCACGACTGCGTAATTGCCCGGTGTTGAAGCCGATACGTTAATTACACCAGTCGATGAATTCAACGAAAGACCAGAAGATGTGCTGAATGTTCCTGCAGAAGCACCAGGATCAAAGATTGGTGATGCATTGAGTGCATTGGCACTTTGGCAGAGGTCGTTTGATACATAATTAAATCCAGCCAAAGGAGCCGCCGTAATGGTAACTGTTCGCGTTTGCGATACTGCGGCACAAGCACCGGTTGGTGTTACTGTATTTCGTACAGTGTATGTTCCCGGAGTTGAAGCCGATAAATCGATTTCACCTGTGTTGGTATTCACAAATACCAGACCTGCCGGAACCGAGGAGAACACACCGGTTGTTCCAGTGACCGTTGCAATCGGGTCAAGACCGGAGGTACAATAGGAAGCCGAACTATAGGTAAAGGCTGCCGATGGTGTAGCACTGATTGAAACAACAACCTGCTCAATATCAAAGCAGGAACCGTTGGTGCTCTTGATAAAATACGTTCCGGAAGTTACTGCCGCTGGTGTAGCAACAGCAGTTGTAGCAGCAATCGTTGTCCAATATGTCAATGTACCGGAACCTGTGCTTCCTGCGGTAACCGAAGCAGCTGTCAGATCCACAGTTCCGGAACAGGCAGCCTGGTTGGTGATGTTCAGTTCCGGTGTCACAGAAATGGTTACGGTAACAGTGCCGGACATTTCAAGGTCACAATTGGCTGGAAATTTGGTTGCCAGAACATTGTAGGTTGTGTTGGCAAGCAGCACGCCCGTAGGCAATGAAATCGAGCCTCCGGTACCTTCAATAAGACTACCGATATTCACATCTCCTGTATTGTTCCGAAGTTGATAATACACGCCGGTTTCAGAAGAACTCAACACGATATTGGTGGATTCACCCGAGCAAACTGCCGGAGAAGCGGCTGATATTGTCTGCAATGCAGGCAATGCAGAAACCGACACCACTATATTGGATGTTACCTGACATCCAAATCCATCAGTGATTACTACGGTGTATGTGCCATTGTTTGTAGAACTGGCTGTAGCAGTGACAATTGGATCTTCGTTTGTAGACGTGAACCCGTTCGGTCCTGTCCATGCATAGCTGAACGGACTCGCACCACCAATTGCTCCGGCACTTAATACAATGGGGTCGTTCTGGCATACAGAGGTCCCACTGTTTACTATCGGATTGGCGCTTAATTCAATAGGCGACATGGTTCCAAAAGAAATATCGTCCAGTGCAAAATCGTTTCCTCCCAATATTGTATTAAGATTTACAATGGAAAGATTGGCTGTTGTAGACGGTCCGGAATTCCACTGTCCGTAAAAACGAACCCAGGTATAAGGTCCTGCACTGTTGGTGAATCCATTTGGAAGGTAACCAATCGTACCTACCTGACTTCCGTTGATGGAAAACTGAAGGATGGCATTATTACCATTTACAACACTCATTGCCCATGCCGAGAAATAATACGTGGTATTAGGCAATACTGCCGTGCTGTTCTGGTTCCAAACGGCTGCTCCAAGTGCTGGGGAACCGTTTACCACCAGGATATTTCCACTTCCGCCATTCCTGTCCTGTCCATAAAAAGCAGTATGAACTGAGTTCGGATTTGGTACAACGGCATAGGTTCCTTCCGGATACATTTCAGATTGAATACCTGCCTGGTCAGCTACATAAGTATAGTTGGTGGTAAAGCCAGTATTTCCGGCATTAAAAGAACCGTTTGTCACCAATTCAGTGGCCACTCCAAATGTTGCAGTATCAGAACAACCGGCTGCGGTAGTTCCAATTACACTGTACACACCCGCCTGGTCCACACTGATGGCCGGGGTAGCTTGTCCGGTATTCCACAGGTAAGTATTCATACCCGCTGTTGCGGTAAGAACTGCAAATCCTGGTATAGAGCAATAGTTTGCTGTAACTGAAATTGTCGGGATGGCATTGACAAAGGCATTGATGGCAGTCCGGCTTGGCTGCAGACAAGTACCTACAGAGGCCTGCACATAATAAGTAGTTGTGGCACTGATGTTTACCGTGTTGATATTACCTGTCGCAATTGGAGAACCTCCTGAAGATACTGTGTACCATCTTAAGGTAGCACCAGAAGATGGTGTGGCAGACATGGTTACAGAACCAGCGCCACAACGGGAACCCGCAAGGAACGAAATCACTGAAGGTGTGGTGCTTATGGTAGCCGTTACCATTGTGCGTGGGGTAGAAGTACATCCATTATCCGTCACACTTACATAGTAGTTGGTGGTGGTAGAGATACTTGGGGTTGTAAAATTGTTTCCGGTAGCAAGTGCAGTTCCGCCAGTTGCTGCAGCGTACCAGCTGATGGTTCCGGCAGAGGCAGAAGCAGACAATGCAACAGTGCCGGTACCGCAATTGGCTCCAGGTGTTGTTGAAGTGATGCCTGGAATGGTTTTTACAGTGCCGGTAACTGCTGTCCGGGAGGTTGTAGTACAACCCCCATTGGTGGCTTCTACGTAATATGTAGTGGTAGATGATATTGTCGGACTGTAGCTATTGCCCGTAGCAACAGCAGTTCCGCCAGTAGCAGCCGTAAACCAGCTAATTGTACCTGCAGAGGCCGTGGCTGAAAGAGAAACCGTTCCGGAACCGCAAACAGAACCTGGTGTGGTTGATGTGATGGTAGGAATTGGCAATACTGTCGCCGTTACAGCTGTTCTTGTAGCAGCCACACAACCATTTACAGTAACGGGATCGGCATAGTAGGTTGTTGTTCCGGTAATGGCCGGTGTATTGTATGTATTACCTGATGCCAGGTTGGTTCCGCCGGTTGGGCTATCCCACCAGTAAACCGTACCCGTGCTGGATGTGGCACCCAACAAAACAGATCCTGTTCCGCAGCGTGAGCCAGGCGTAGAAGAACTGATGGTTGGAGAAGCATTGATGGTTACCGTCGTATTACTTGAATAAGCAGGACACAATCCGGTCGAGCTTCTGTTGTACGTGATGGTATATGTATCAGGAGTACTGGTTGATGGCGTAATGACCCCACTTGCATTCATGGTAATGGTTCCTGGTGCTCCAACAAACCAGGTGGAGGCTCCGGACCCACCGGCTCCTGTAATATTAGGTGATACTGTTCCAGCTGTTCCGGTACACATGGAAGAAGGTGAATAGGCAATCGTTCCGCTTCCTGCCCTGTCGATGGTCATGTTCGTCGTCGTAGTATAAACCGGACAACCTCCGGAAGCCGGAATGGTGTAGGTTACAACATAAGCACCTGCTGTACTGGTTGATGGTGTTACTGCACCAGTTGTTCCGTTGATGACAAGTCCTGCTGTGGAACTATACGAGCCCGTACGGTTAAAGTTCGATGAGGCAACCGCCTGAGCGCCACCTGTAGATGTACAGAATCCATAATTTGAGTAGGCAAAGGTACCTGAACCTGGCTCGGTGGTGGTGATGGTTCCGTTCGCAGTTACTGAACTACAACCACCTGTCAAAGTAACTGTGTAGTTAAATGTACCAGAAACTGTTGGCGTTCCGCTGATGGTTGCAACGTTTGATGCCCAGGCACCAGAAACACCAGCAGGTAAACCGCTGAATGTTGCGCCTGTTGCAGTAGTTGTGGCATATGTGATATTCGTAATGGCTGTATTGATACATCTTGTTTGTGCATTTGTGCCAGCTGCAGAAGTAAGCGTAACTGTATTATTAGGTGTTACAACAATAGACCCTGCTGCTGTTGCTACTCCACAACCGCCTGTTAAAGTAACTGTGTAGTTAAATGTACCTGATGCAGTTGGTGTTCCACTGATTGTTGCAACATTACCAGCCCAGGCACCTGAAACACCAGCAGGTAATCCACTGAATGTTGCGCCGGTTGCAGTTGTAGTGCTGTATGTGATGTTTGAAATGGCGGTGTTGATACATCTTGTTTGTGCGTTTGTTCCAGCAGCTGAAGAAAGTGCAACTGTATTAGCAGGAGTCACAATGATTGATCCGGTTGCCGTTACTGCTCCACAACCTCCTGTTAAAGTAACCGTATAGTTAAATGTCCCAGAAACTGTTGGCGTTCCGCTGATGGTTGCAACGTTCGCAGCCCAATTGCCATTAACACCTGCAGGTAAACCGCTGAATGTAGCGCCTGTTGCAGTTGTTGTAGCATATGTGATATTTGTAATCGCTGTGTTGATACATCTTGTTTGTGCGTTTGTTCCAGCGGCAGAAGATAGAGTAACCGTATTGTTTGTAGTAACTGTAATAGTCCCTGTTGCATTCACTGAACCACAACCGCCTGTCAAAGGAATGCTGTAGTTGAATGTTCCGGAAGCCGATGGCGTTCCACTGATTGTAAGCACATTCGAGGCCCATGCAGCCGTAACACCTGCCGGAAGACCAGTTGCTGCACCGATGCCAGTTGCGCCAGTTGTTGTTCTGGTGATGGCAGTAAGCGCAGTATTGATACAAAGCGTTGGCGTAGAAGATGCTGTTCCAGGTGTATTAGCAGGAGTAACTGTGATTGTTCCCGTTGCATTCACCGCCCCACAACCGCCTGTTAAAGGAATGCTGTAGTTGAATGTTCCGGATGCAGTTGGAGTTCCACTGATGGTAAGAACGTTAGCAGCCCATGCAGCAGTAACACCCGCTGGAAGACCAGTTGCAGCTCCGATGCCAGTTGCGCCAGTTGTTGTTCTGGTGATCGCAGTAAGCGCAGTATTGATACAAAGCGTTGGCGTAGAAGATGCTGTTCCAGGTGTATTAGCTGGAGTAACCGTAATTGTTCCAGTAGCATTCACTGCACCACAACCTCCTGTTAAAGGAATGCTGTAGTTAAATGTTCCTGATGCAGTTGGCGTTCCGCTGATTGTAATAACGTTAGCAGCCCATGCAGCAGTAACACCCGCTGGAAGGCCAGTTGCAGCTCCGATGCCGGTTGCGCCAGTTGTTGTTCTGGTGATGGCTGTAAGCGCCGTATTGATACAAAGCGTTGGCGTAGAAGATGCCGTTCCAGGTGTATTTGCTGGAGTAACCGTAATTGTTCCTGTTGCATTCACTGCACCACAACCGCCTGTTAAAGGAATGCTGTAGTTGAATGTTCCGGAAGCTGTTGGCGTTCCGCTGATCGTAATCGTATTGGCAGCCCATGCAGCCGAAACTCCAGCAGGAAGTCCGGTTGCCGCTCCAATAGCGGTTGCGCCAGTGGTAGTGTGCGTAATTGCCGTTAAGGCAGTGTTGATACAAAGTGTTGGTGTTGACGAAGCCGCTGCTGCAGTATTAGCAGGAGTAACCGTAATTGTTCCTGTTGCATTCACTGCACTACAACCGCCTGTTAAAGGAATGCTGTAGTTGAATGTTCCGGAAGCTGTTGGTGTTCCGCTGATTGTAAGCACAT
>JAIXQU010000195.1 GCA_027485575.1 Cytophagaceae bacterium | reverse complement strand
CGATTTTCTATTTCTTCTTGGTCGGTGTGGAATTTGAAAGTCAGACATTTTTTATGGTGAATTTTAATTATTTTTTAACAAAGTAACCCAATGAATGCGAAAATGATAATGAGAAATAAATTTTGTTGTAAAACAAACAAATTGTCAACTACTTTTGTTGTGTCAAACAAAGCGCAAATTAATGGCTATCATAATAACGGACGAATGTATTAACTGCGGGGCTTGCGAACCCGAATGTCCAAACACCGCAATATACGAAGGCGGAATGGACTGGACCTGGGGAGGTGGGACAAAACTTACCAAAGTTGAGTTTCCCGATGGAACTGTAGTTCAGGGAACTGACAAACAAGCTCCTGTCTCTGATGAGTTTTACTATATCGTTAGTGATAAATGCACCGAGTGTACCGGCTTTCATGAAGAACCGCAATGTGCTGCAGTTTGCCCTGTTGATTGTTGTGTTGACGATCCCGATTGGAGAGAAACCAAAGAGGAGCTTTTAAGTAAAAAACAATGGCTCCACGCTGAAGAAGCAGCGGCTTAAAAATACAAAACCGGATTTACTCCGGTTTTTTTTTGAGGGTGAACAACTCCTGCAGGATGAACTTAATATTTCGCTTTTCCTTCAAATACCATTTCGGCGGGGCCTTGCAGGTAGATTTCCTCAAATGCGTTTTCTGATTTGCGCTTAAACTCTACCTTGAGAAGCCCACCAGGAGTTTCAATGGCAATCGGGCTCGTAAGTCCTTGATTTGCTGCAACAATAGCCGAAGCCGTAACACCAGTTCCACAGGAAAAAGTTTCATCCTCCACACCTCTTTCATAGGTCCGGACAATAATTCTGTCTTTTTTCAGTTCCACAAAATTGACATTGATTCCCTCCTTTTTGAACCTATCCGAATATCGGATTTCAGCTCCTTTTCGTTTTACATCTACGGCCAAAACATTGGTTGTCATTTCCACAAAATGGGGCGAACCTGTAAATAGTTCGAATCCATTTTCTATGGATAAAATATCTTCCACATCCCTCATTTTGAGCCTGACCTCCCGCCCCAGAACTTCGGCTTCATGGATTCCATCTCTGGCGATAAATCTGGCATTTTTATCAATTATCTGTAGTGCCTTGGCAAAAGAAACAATGCATCGACCGCCATTTCCACAAAACGTACTTTCATTTCCATCGGAGTTATAATAAACCATTCGAAAATCAGTTTCCAAATCATTTTCAATCAGAATAAGTCCGTCTGCCCCAATCCCAAATCGCCTGTCGCAGATTTTGCTGATGTTAAAAACAGATTTTTTAAATGACTGGTCACGGTTGTCAATCATGACAAAATCGTTTCCCGTTCCCTGGTATTTCCAGAAATGAAATTCACTCATGGTGCAAAACTAAAAAGGGCATTTATGGAAACAAGTTTTAAATCCCGTTTTGCCTGATTGAATCTCAAAGATTTTTGGGAGAAAAATGATACTTAGTATTTCATTCTTCAAACTGCCTCAACCAATTTTGAATTCCTACCTGTCTCCTCCATAAATATAAATTGTCCTGGACATAGAGTTGGGCTCCATCTTCTCCCTTGGGTGAATACCGGGAAATATGAGTTTGACCTAACTTTTTTCCTTTGAGATAAGGCAAAACAAAGGGATTAAAAGATATTGCCTCTGATAGCGCATCATCAGATTCATCACATTCACCAAGGGTAATGAAAAGATAGAGTGCATAATTATAAAGGGATTGGATTGAGAACTCAAACTCTTCTTCAAAATCATCAATTACATCCATAAAGAGATCATATTGTTTAAACTCCAGATACAACCTTTGAAGTTCAAACCTGGAACCCATGTTATCATTGTGGTTTAATCTTAAGATCAGTCTGTAAACTTCCAGGGCTTCCTTTTTTCGCTTTTTTTCTTCAAGAATCTGGGCCTTGGAAGCCAACAATCTTAAATAAGGCCGGGTGCGAACCAAACCCCAAAAATGACCTTCATTTTCCTTTTCGAATTCACCTCCAAATAATACTGAACCAATTTCTATGCCTTTATCAACTGCTTTCTCACATTTGACAATATTTAAACATGTCTTAGAAAATGCCTCGATTGCAAGCAAAGAACTCGCACATAATTGTAAGGCTCTCAAAGCATCTTCCTCCAATTCTTTGAAATCATCATATTCCAGATTTCCATTCTCCAATTCCTGCAAAACATCAAGGGCAATGTTTTCTGCTTTTTCTTCATCCGTAAGTTCGTTGATTGGAATTTCAGGGATAGGAACACCAAACTTATTTTTTATCCAGTCATCTTTTTCAAGGTCTGACATTTTTTGTCTTGTAAAAAAGCGATCCTTTTCGATAAAGGCTCTTTCAGTAATTATTGGCATAGACGAATAAATTTATTACAAATTAAAGGAATCTTGCGTTTGGTGGTTCGATCATCAAGAAAAACCCAATTGCAAAAGACCTCCCCTTTGGCCTAAAGTTACTCCAAGTCGTTGTGAAATCGAATCTTAGATTCGACAAGACTACCTCAATATGTGGCAATTTACCACAGTAGTTGGGACTGAGTCCAGGTTCGGCTTAGAGTTACCCCGCTCCATTTAAAAAGACAGCTTTTTAGGGCCTCCTATGGATGTAAAATCAAAACCGGCTTATTGTATTCAGAAGCCAGTTCAAGACTCTTACTGCTTAAGAACATTTTTTCATACCAATCCCGCTTTTTGGGAATCATTACCAACCATTCTGGTTTAGAGTGATTTACATACCTTTTTAATGTATCAATCAGCTTTTCCCCGATGTCACCAGGAACCAAAACCAATTCAATATTGAGATGGTCTATGTCGGCAATAACCCTTTTGGCATGTTCAATGAGCTTTTCAGAAAGCAAACCATAGTCAACATAGATTACTTCCAATGATGCATGAAAATCTTTGCAGAATTCCATAATGGAGCGTACTTCTGATGTAAACGAGGACAAAGAGGATGCAAATGAAATTTTCTCAACCGGCTTAAAAGTATAGTGAATGGGAATTGTTAAAACAGGAACAGTTGAATTTTCTAAAACCCCGGCTGTCACCGAGCCGAATACAAATTTTTCAAACCCTGTTTTGCCATGGGTGCCCATGATGATAAGGTCTGCCTTGTGTTTTTTAGCAAAATATGGAATGGATGAAACCGGTCCCGATTCTGTGGCCACAATAACTTCTGTCTCTAAAACCCCCTCTCCAATTCCGGCATCTGCAATATACTTTTTCAATTCCTTTTCCATATGGACCTTGATTTCATCATTGATCTTCTGCAAACTGTCATAGTACAAAATGGGTACTTCTGCCGAAATCACCGGAGGATTTAAATGAAAGTAAATGAGCTTTTTAGAAAAAACCTGCTTAGAAAGTTCCAAGGCATATTTTAAAGCAACATGGGCATGGTTTGATAAATCGGTCGGAACAAATAAGGTATGCATAAAAGTGAATGGTTAAAATTTCAAAGGCCAAAGTACTACCCGTTGGGTTTCTCAAAACTGACGAATATCAGAATTTTGGTTGATTTTTTCGAACAAGTAAAGCCTAAAAATACAAATCGGCTAAAAAACGGTTCTTATCACGCTCTATTTTCAATTCTGTACCCTTTAAAATTCCGGAATTGGGTTCTAAAGGTTTAATTTGCAGTTATAAATTCCATCTTTTGAATTTCAGGCTTAGCATCAATCGGTTTCTTCTTTTCTCCTTCCTGGCACTTTCGCTATTTGTTATTGCCAAAAGAAATTGGGTCAAAAGCAAAGACCCGATTCAAATGGATGCAAGCGGATATTATATTTATCTACCCGCCATTTTTATCTATCATGACCTTGAAAACCTGGCCTTTGTCAATGAACTGAAAGACCAGTTTGACAGAAAATATTTTTTGTATCCCAATGCTTCCGGTGGCTTTCTAACAAAATATTCACCCGGTATTGCCTTGCTGGAACTTCCATTTTTTGGAGTTGCCCATGCATTGGCCCCTTTATTTGGCTATGAACAATCGGGATACTCGCCTCCATACCGGCTTGCTGTTGCCCTTTCCACACTGTTTTATTCATTCCTGGGCCTTTGGATTTTAAGTCTGGTATTGGTTCAGTATTTTGAAAAAAGGGTGGTGCTCATTTGTATTGGGTTCATTTTTTTTGGAAGCAATATGCTTTTTTACAGCGTTTTACAAGCAGGCATATCGCACAATTATGTCTTTTGTATGTTGGCCATAGCCCTTTATTTTGGAATCCAATGGTTGAAATCCAACAACTGGCTCGACTTTGCAATTGCCTCATCGGGTATAGGCATGGCCACGCTCATCAGGCCAACAGAAGCTATTTTGGGTTTGATTCTGGTTGGATTTCTTTGGAGTAAATGGTGGTCAAATGGATTACAAACCCAAAAAATGCTCAAGGATTGGAAAGCCATTCTGGCAGGAGCCATTTTCTTTTTGCTCATGCTTTCGCCTTTGTTTTTGTACTGGAAATTTGCCACTGGAAACTGGATTGCCTACACCTACGAGCAGGAAGGTTTTTATTTTGACAGGCCCTGGACCCTTTGGTATGGCTTGTTTGGATTCAAAAAAGGTTGGTTTATTTATACACCCGTTCTGTTTCTAAGTCTGGCTGGTCTTGTGCTGGTTTGGAAAAATAAAACTCTGAAACACATCTCCTCGGCTATGGTCTGGTATTTTCCATTGAATATTTTCATTGTCTTCAGTTGGTATTGCTGGTGGTATGGGGGCTGTTTTGGAATGCGGGCACTAATTCCGGCACTCATCCTGATGGCTTTTCCTATGGCTGCTTTGCTGCAGAAATTCATTCAGAAAAAGCTGATTTTTAATTCTATAGTTGGATTTGGAATGATTTGCATTGGTTTAAACGTCTTTCAATCTTACCAATACCAACAACAAATACTGCACATGGATGGCATGAACTGGGCTTCCTACAAATTTATTTTCGGAAAATACCGGCTAACAGATTCCGAAAAAACAGAATTAAAAAAGCGACTTGAAATTCCTGATTATCTGGAAAGGGGTAAAAAACTGAACGAATATTTTGAATAAAAGGCTGCCTCTTCCTGATATTTGCAACTTGATTGTCAATAAATTAAAACAAACCAACTTTATTCAAAAAAACTGAGTTTGAAACAAAAAATCCTTCTCAGTCATTATTAAATTATGCGATTTATTTTACGTGCTTTTTGGGTCATTTCTTTTTTGGGATTCCTCTATAATCTGTTCACCACCTATGGAAATCTTCAACAGGTTTTAAAAATCCAAATTGGAAGTCTTGGACTTTCTTTAACCCGGTCCCAGTTTTTCTTCTTTTTTCTCATTTTCTTTTTAATCTTCAATGTGGCGCTTTACATGTATTCCAAGGCCATCTACTCGGTTCCGAACAAAATATTCCTTGTTCCATTTAAGTCTTTCTGGACAAGTGACAAGGAAAACCGAAGGGCTGCCAACCACATTTTGGATGCCTGGACATGGGCATTTGCCTGTACTGTAAACTATTTCCTTATTTTCTGGATGTTGGTCGTTGAAAACAATTTCCACTTTGAAGGCAATACAGTTTCCTCTGTTTCCTGGTTTTATATTCCCGGATTGATTATGCTGGCAAGCTTAATAATTCCTGTTTTCCGGTTAATGGTTCGAAACACCAACCTGCTCCAAAGGGCTGAAAGAGAATAATCTTTTGGCCAAAATCTGAAACCCCGATCCATCATTTGAAACCAATAGAACCAAAATCAATCCCAAAATCAGCAGAATACTTTTTTGCAGTTCTGGTCATTGGGTTTGGTGTCTGGCAAACTTCAATTGGTTTGGAAAAGGTAATGGACATCCGTTTTTACGATGAAAGCTATTACCTCACACAAGGAATTTTCCATCCCATTAAAACCTGGCTTGCTGATTATTCAGCTTTTTACTCACTGTATTACAAGGCCTTCGGTTTTTTTTTCAACAACCAACCAATTGATGTTTACTATGCCAATTATCGTTTTTGGGCATTCCTTCTGGCAATTGTAGTTTTTTTTACATTAAGGGTTTCAAAGCTCAATTTTTGGCTATGTCTGATTTGGGCTCTTTGCAGTTTATCTGCAGAGGTCAATTACACACTTTGGCCTAAAGCAGGTCATTTGGCCATGTTTGGGGTATTTTCAGGAGTTCTTGGCTTGAATATTTTAAAAGAAAAACCGCTTTCTTCTTTGGTTTGGGTCACAGGAATTTGCCTTTTGTTTTCCTGGTGCAGGCCAGAATTTATTCTTGGCGCAGTTTCCGGAACCATCCTTTTGTTTTTATGGGGTTTTTTGAAAAGAAATGACCAAACCAACTTCAAAGATTTTTGGGTTCTGATACCCTGGATACTTGGTTTTGGTTTCTGGGTAATTTGGGGACTACCCATTGGAAATACAGGCAGAGGAATGGTGGCTTTCGGTCAGCATTATGTACACAACTGGCGAAATTTTTCCGGCAACAATGCCGGGGATTTGATGTGGGATTGGGTCAATTGGAGAACACAATTTGGCCTCGATTTTGGAAATAGCCAATCCGTTTTTTCTGCAATGGTTGAAAATCCAAAAGCTTTTTTTTCCCACATTTGGTTTAACCTTAAATACATGGTTTACAAGTGTTTTATCTATTTTTTCGAAACTCTTTTACCCAATAGGTGGCTGGGACTACAGGTCACTGGTTCAATCGCTTTTTCATGGATCGCCCTTGAATATTTTCACGGTTTTAACGGCCTTAGCACCTGGTGGACCGGCTTCAAAATCGCATTGAATAAATACTGGGTCCACTTTCTTGTTTTGTCCGTTCCGTCCATAGCTGCAGGGATTTTATTCCAGCCAAGGCCTCATTATATTCTGCCTCTTTTTCCAATTTTTCTGGCGTTTGTCGCACCGATCATAAGACAATACTCTTTTCCTACACTGAAAGCGAGCTATAAAAATGCATCAGGAGCTATTTTACTTCTGCTTTGTTTGTTTTTTTTGCCCGAAGCCAATGCTTATTTCCAATTGAGAAATCAAAAAATTAAAGATAAAAATGCTGAAACTGCACCCTCTCAATTCAATCATTTTGAAGTAGTTACAACCGATGGATTAAAGCAAAAAGAATTGATTAAAACCCTTGTTTCGCTGCCCTGGAAAAAGGGAACCCGAATTTTTGATGCCTCAACAGGAGCCACAGAATATCTGGGAACCCAGCTGATACAAACAGGAAAAACAGGTTTTGAAATGGATTACAAAAAGCTCTCTGATTTTGGTTTGTTTTTGAAAAATGAAAAAGTAGATGCCGTTTTTTTGAGGTCCAGTATTTATTACGACCGTTTTTTTTCTTCTCAAAAATCATGGCAATTGCTAAGGTCCAATCCGGAAAAAATGGGCTGGAAAAAACGGGCAATCGGAGGCCAAAAGGATAGTATTTTTATCAATCAAAATGGAAATGGAGTTTTTGAGTCAGATAATTCAATTCAACAATATTGAGGAATGCTTGATGCTCAAAATAGAAATCCGTTAATTTCCGGGCACAAAAACAACAGGAATGCTTAAACAACCAACTTTAATTTTTGCCTTTCTATTAATTCAATTGGGACAGGTTTGTTTGGGCCAAACAGACAGCCTCAGTTCAAAAATTAAGTTTGGTGCCTACATCGAGACCTATTACAGCTATGATTTTGGCAATCCCAAAAACAACGAGCGGCCAGGATTTATGTACTCCTTTGACCGGCATGATGAAGTCAGTCTCAATCTTGGTTTTCTAAAAGCCGGTTATGATGATTCAAAAATAAGGGCCAATCTGGCATTCATGGCAGGAAGCTATACCAATGCCAATCTCGCATCAGAATCAGGGACTTTTAAAAATATTTTTGAAGCCAATGCGGGAGTTAAAATCTCAAAAAAGAAAAATCTTTGGATAGATGCCGGCATTTTTCCCTCGCATATTGGCTTTGAAAGTGCAATTGGAATTGATTGCTGGAATGTGACAAGGAGCATGATGGCAGAAAATTCTCCCTATTACGAAAGTGGAGTAAAAATTTCTTACGATTCTGACAACAAAAAATGGTTTATGTCTGGTTTGATTATCAACGGTTGGCAGCGAATTACAATTCCTACAGGCAATACAACACCAGGAATTGGCCACCAAATCACATTTAAACCCAATGGTTCTATTTCGCTCAACAGCAGTTCTTTTGTTGGAAACATACAAACCGACAGCAACATCAGGATGAGGTACTTTCATAATTTTTATTGCATAGCCCAACTGAATAAAAAATTCGCCATCACCCTTGGGTTCGACAATGGGATGCAAGAAAAGTCTGAGGTGAATTCAAAGTTAAGTCACTGGTTCTCGCCTGTATTCATGGTTCGATTTTCTCCAACTGATAAATTTAACATTTCATCCAGATTTGAATACTATTCAGATAAAGAGGAAGTTATAATCAAAACCGGAACTAAAAATGGATTCCAAACCCTCGGCTCCTCCCTAAATCTTGATTATAAAATACAGGAAAATATGCTTTGCCGAATTGAAGGTAGAATTCTTAACAGCAAAGACAAAATATTTCTAATGGGTCAAAGGCAAACCAGCCACAATATTTTCGTAACGGGGTCTTTGGCTTTCAGACTTTAGGAAAGAAAATAAAATGCAATTGTAAATTTCTATGAGTATTTATCGTTTTGGTATTTTACGACAGCCATGAACCTGATTTTATATTTTCTTTTGGCAACCACATCTTTATTGATTGGTTCTAAAAATCAAAAGGTTGCACCCTTTTCTGATGAGGAAAAAAAACTTTTCGCAGAAATCAATTTGTATAGAAAATCCAATGGACTTCCAGCCATTTTATTTTCACCCAAACTCACCAAAGTTGCCCAAATCCATGCCCATGACCTCATGACTTTTCCGCCTGCTGGTGTTTGCAATATGCATTCCTGGTCAGGCAAAACTGAGGGCAAAGCGTGCTGCTATACTTCAAACCATAAAAATCCGGAATGTATGTGGCTAAAGCCCAATGAGTTGGCAGATTACAGCGAAAAAGGATATGAAATCGCCGCTATGAATACCATTTTAAACCCGGACTGGCTATCTCAATGGAAAAAAAGTAAAGGCCACAATGAAGTAATTGTCAATCAAGGAATCTGGAAAAATTTGGAATGGAAGGCAATGGGCCTTGCCATAAGACCTCCTTATGCTGTCGTTTGGTTTGGAACGCTGGAAGATTAAGACCAGGTGGAAAAATAAAAAATTAAATTACCATCAATCCATTGGTAACTTCCAATGAAAAAACAGTTTGTTTTTTACCATTGAGCAAAACAAACATGGATTTATCAAACTCATTAATCTCCTCAATCTCAATGGTATCCTGAATCCGAAATTCAATCTTATCCAAAAACTGGAGGAAGGATTGAGTGTGGTTGGCGACAGCAACAAATTTTTTCTTGTCACCAGCTTTACAAATGGAAAGTAAACAAGCCGTTGTTGCAGGCAAGTTCCCGTTTGCATCAGGAATGGGATCGCCATGCGGGTCAAATTTTGGGTAACCCAAAAATTTATCCAGGTGATCCAATAGCTTTTCAGATTGGATATGTTCCAACTGCTCTGCAACTTCATGCACTTCATCCCAACGGAAGTCCATTTTTTGAACAAGAAACGTTTCCCAAAGCCGGTGCTTTCGGATTACTTTTAATGCAAATTGCTTTCCTTCATGTGTCAGAGTCGCTCCGCCAGATCTGGAATAATCAATCCATTTTTTGTCGGAAAGCTTCCTTAACATTTCTGTAACCGTTGCCGGGTTGATTTCCAAAGAATTTGCAATTGAAAAATTTGGAATTTTACCTGTTTCAGATTGGCTTAAAGCATAAATGGCTTTGAGATAGTTTTCTTCGGTGACAGAAATAATCATTGTGGTAAAATTGGTTAATCCCAATGAAACTTGAAACTTTCACCCATAATTTTTCCCAAACAACTTTCGATTTTACACAAAATAAAATCAATACTTAAACGATAAATTCCAATTAAAACAGAAAAAATGGTCCATAAAAAAATGGCAACCAATAGTTTATATTTTGCTTAACCCAACCCGAACAACTTTACTTGCATTTCTACAGTATCAGTCCTGGTTAAAATTTTTACAGACCAGAAATCCAAGTACGCCTTGAAAATATCTAAGATATATCCAGCCATTATGCTTGAATTTGGGCAAACTTAGGATTTGGAACTGTGACTTTAAAAGCCAAACAGAATACAAAAGTCGTAGTTTCCAATTTCCAAAAATCCCATCAAAACGAGCTTGTGGCTCTCCTATTTAGGGCCTACTAAAAAAGCCTATATCTACTTATTATCAACTGTTTAAGATTGAAATTTAAGATAAACGTGTAAGACTTTTAAAACAACCCAATCAAAAAGCTTGCATTTAAAAAAGGCGGGGAGGAAGCTTTTCCAGCGAGGGTGGGCCGGAGGCGGGAAGGAGCATTGGAAAAGCTAGAGTTTTTTGCATACTTTTTGGGGCAATGCCAAAAAGTATGAATCTCGGAAACCGACAATCAATTGTAAGGAAGGATTTTGTGCGTTAGATTTTTACTTTTTCAGTGGACCCTATTTAGATATGTGGATAAAAATCTTTGACCTTCCCATAAAATCTAAAACCGTAGTTCCTAACTGGTTTTCAAACCATTAAACGTTTTGGAACAAATCAGAAATCTAAATTTTTTCTTCCAACTTCGGCAGCGCCTCTCCTTCTCCATTTTTTCCGGACAATTTTAACCTGAAGCAAAATTTGAATGAAATGAATCGAGCTCCATTCCAGTTTAAACCCGGAATATTCTCGTATAAATTCAAACTTAATTTTATGAAAAGAAATATGGATTATCGCTTGACTATCAAAATGCTATGAAAAACAAGTACCTTTAAAAAGTTTCTTGTTTAATAAAAAGCACAATCGCCATCGCCATCCTGAAATTGGAGGTCAACAATCGGTTCTAATTCTCTAGCGATAAAATAGGGCTTGGAAATCGGTCTTTTGTAGAAAAATGGAAACCCTTGCTTTTTGAATAGCTTTACCAATTCCGTATGAAAAACAGTGACCATACTCAAATCATTTTCCTCCATAAAATTGGAAATAAAATTAAGGACAGAAAGCTCAGCAGATGAATCAATAAAGAAGTAAGGTATGGTCAATTGACTTTCCCGAATTTTCAACATAAAGAATCCTGAGATGACTCCATTTTTATTGGTGACTTTAAAAACCTTTTGGTAGAATCTGGGACTGACCGAAGTGAAAAAATACTTTTTTGACTCCTCATTTTCAGGCATTTGAAGAACCCATGGAAAATTCAAAATCCAATTAAATTCAACGCTTCCTCTTGCTGTCAAACCTGAATCAATTGCCATAAACCCATCTCTTTCAGTGTCAACCTGTCCAATTTCATTAAATGTAAAACCCCCATTTTTTTCAGAAAACCTTGGTATACTCCATCGTAAGACCCCGTTTAGCAAACCATCTGCTAAAGACAACAAGGGCTTGAATTTTACAAAAACTGCATTTTTGGGTGGCAAAATTTCTGCAAAATTAAATCGCCTGAAACAACGGATTCCGACTTTGTACTGGGTTGGATAGAACAGTTTGGTCTTTTGATAAACGGGCTCCAAAAAAGGGACGATATTGGTAATCAGGATTTTTTTCTTCCAGGCTTTAATCACCCTTAGAAACAAATTAGCGGCAATATTTTTCGATTTGTAGGCTTCATCTACCCAAAAACAGGTAAGCCAACCCACTTTTTCCCGAATTCCATTTTGAAGAATGATATCTGGCAAAACACCCAGATATCCGACTGTTTTTGTACCTTCAAAAACCGCAACCAACAAAACATCATCAGAATCTGCCCTTGGATTTTGGATTTGAGATATGGCCCGGTGCCTGCTTATGGGATGATTTTCCAAAGAATCAAATTCCGGAGAATGAATAAACTCTGATAATGATGACTTGGTAAAAGATTTGGTTTCCATATCGGTTTATCGTTTCCTTCGGTTTTTACCGGGAATCATTTTGAAAAGATAATACAAATATTGGCTTTTGAGTATCGAATCACCTTTATCATCACCAATTTCCATAGGAATCCTGTGCAGATGTCGTTCAAAATCATCCTCCTTTATTCCGGAAACACCAAAAGTATATTTCATTTTTAGTTCCTCATAAATCCAGGAAAAAAGTTCATTCTTAATATTTTCATCCCCAAAAGGAAACGAAAAAACTGATTCTGTTTGGTGAAAATTGGCCTTAATAAAATCCTCTGTTTCAAGAATCTGTTTTTTTTGCTCTTCGAAATTCAAGGTATTAAAATTGGGATGATTTCTACTATGATTCCCAATTACAAAACCTGCATTTTCAATCTCAACAAGCTGAATTTTAGTCAAATAAGGCTGGTTTTCTTTTAGAAATTGGTCAAAATCCAACCCGATATGATTTGCAATCTGGTCCAGTTTTCCTGTCTCGAAATAGGTTAAACCCATCAGCTTTTGCATTACATTTTCAACTGAAGTAGAGAAAACTTCCGATACTTTTTTCAATATCCCTTCCTGTTCAAATTGAGAAGCTATCAGACTTTGCTTATGCCTGTAAAACAAGGCTTTGTTATCAACGAAATCACTGTTAATAAAAACGGTGGCAGTTAATTTATTATCAATCAGAAAGGGAATTGCATTGTGATAAACATCAGATAAGCCATCATCAAAGCTGATATGAAATCTTGATTTTGCAGTTTTTTCTGAAATCCCATTTAATGAAACCGGTTCAAAATGAGAAAGTAAAAAAGCAATATCGGAATGAAAATTCTGAATGTTCCTCGAAAATCCAAGTTGACTCAAATGGGGACCCGGACAATCCGAAATGCTATGATAAAAGGGAAAAATTATTTTCTGGCCTACAAGATATTTCAGGGGCTGAATGGGAACTATTTTAGAAAACGTATTTAATAAATTAGCCAAAGGTTTATTCGGAATTGAATCTTAACTACTGCTATAATACCTACTCCGGAAAAAATATAGAAGCGTATTTTATGGCTGTAAATTTGGATAAAATCCGGGATTCAATCTTGATTCTTTTACCTGCTAAAAACCAGAAAGGCTCCATGTTACTGGAGCCTTTCTGAAGAAAAACTTAGCTCTTATTTGTTAAAACAAGTTGGTAAAGAGCAAAATAACCAGAGATACAATCAAAGTTAAGAAGTAGAAGAAAATCTCCACATTCAAGGGGCTGTAGGCGACTTTTTTAGTTGATTTACTTAAGCTCATAGCATTACAGTTGATGGTTTAAATGACTTTTCGTTTGTTGGAACGAAGGTCACACATACATTCTGTTTTTTGCTGAACGAAAGGTTTTTAAAAGTACGTAGGTCAATTTGAAATATCAAAACCACAAAATCAACCATAACACCGGATTCAAAAGGGTTAAAACTGTGTAATGTTTGTTTTTATTTAGAATCCCCAGAATTTTGAAAAAATAGAATTGGAATCAAAAAAAATAACATATAAACCTGATAAACAAATACTTAGTCAGAAAAAGGGAGAAAATTATCAAAAGCTTTAAAACTCAAAATAGATGATCATTCCTCTATAAAAATTGTACAACATTTATGTGTACAGAAATTCAGGAATTCCTAAGTTAATATCAACAATCGGTTGAATAACCAATGGGATGAAGTGAAAATCAGGCTATAAATAGGAGAAAAACAGATATTCATCGTCAATCTTGCCCAAAATAAACAAGAAAACTAAAACCCCAACCTGCCCCAAAAGCCCTCGCTTTTTCCACTCTCTTTCCTTTGCTTTTTAAGAAAAGCCTCTGCCTGTTTGCGGCAATCGTGGTCCTTAGGTGCATACTCCTTTATCTTTTTGGCATACTCCGTGGCCAGAAGCATATTTTTATCTTCAATGGATAGTTGCATCAAATTAAGACAAGTATAGTAAAAATAACCTGTTTCGAAGGCCTTGTTTTGGTTGCAGAATTGAAGACAAAGGTCAAAATACTTTCGAGACAGGTTGAGATCCTTTTTGTAAGAATGGCGGTAAATATATCCAAGATAGAAAGAGGCATATCTACCGCTTGTCGCCTCATATCCAGTCATTTTCTTCTCAATTTTTTCAAGTATCTGCAATGAAGTCGCTTCAACTTCTGCGGTCCTGCCCTGGGTGTAACACATTCTGGCATATAACCTTTGAAAATAAGGATTGTCTGGAAATGTTGTGGCCAGGTATTCGGTCATTGGCAATGCTTTGGCTGGCTGGTCTTCCTCATTGGCATAAATTCTTGCCAGGTACAATTGAGCTTCCGTACGTGTATAAAAAGCATTATACGCCACCTCTTTTAATTGCTTTATGCCTTTTGCTTTATCGCCTTTGGGAAATAAAGCCATCACTGGTCTTAAAAATTTATAATTATCTGGAATCCAGACAGAATAATAATTAAACAAGGCTACACCAAATAAAAATTCCGGACTTAGTGTATCATTCTTATCTGTTAGTTCCATGTTTGAAAGCGCCCTTTTCCCTGCCACAGCAGCCTTACGCCATGAACCCCTTTCTGAAAACAACCTGCCTTTAAATCCATAAGAAGCGGCAAGAAAGAAAGCTGCCTCTACACTTTGGTTGTCTTTTCTTTGAATGGCTTCAGCAAGGATAATGGTGGTATCCATATATGACTCAAACTTATCATCAAACTCTTCGTTTTCGATATTGGGCTGAATCTTCCACCACTCTTTAAGGCCCAATAGAAAAACGGGCAGAGGATGACTTGGGTACTTATAACGCATCCATTGAAATTCACTTTCAGCCACATCAAACTTAAAATTGTACATGGAGTTAATGGCCTTGGTAGCATCCAATTGGAGCTTTTTGTTCATTAACAGATATTTCTGCTGGGGATCGTCAAATTGAGCCAATGCAGAAAATGCAAGCATTAAACAGAGAAAAAAGGCTGTGATGTACCTCAACTGGGGATTAATTGTTTGGACAAAGTTATTAATTGAATGATAACAACAATAACAAATTCAATAATTTCAAGCCAATATCGTCGTCAAAACCTCTTTTTGAATTTGAGAATCAAGAAGCTTGGCTGCTTCATAAATCCCATCGGCCTCCATTTTAATTTTATCTGCAAGAGGTCTGTCAGTCAAATCCTTTAAATTGATTAAAACATTTAAATAGGCTCCATAAATCCCACATAATAAGGCATTCGCACCCACACCTGCATCAGAAACAGAATTGGGATTTCCTTTCTCAACCATTTCTTGAGCAACTTTGAGACCTTCTCTTGCTATTTTCATCACACCCATAGGAACATCCACTGCACCCAGTTGCGCTTTTTGAATGGCCTGACTTCTTAACTCCTTTTCTTCCGGCGTGGATTTTGGCAATCCAAATGCATCCATAACCCGATTGAAAGCCTCGGTATCAGAATCTACGCACAAGAGTAACTTACTTCGTATGGCTTCTCCTTTCTCAGCCCAGTCAGAAAAATAAGGAGTTTTGTCATCCCAGCCTCGTTTATGTGAACTTAGATTGGCCACCATTGTTGCCAGTGCCACCCCGCAAGCAGCAATATAAGCAGCCACAGAGCCACCTCCGGGTGCGGGAGATTCTGACGCAACTTCCATGGTAAATTGGTTCAATTTCATTGAAATCAACCTATCTACTGGTTTCTGAGATAGTTTGTATTCGATTATTTTCTGATTGGGTTCAAAAGGACAAAGGTCATCCAACCCCATTGATTTGACCGCGATTTTTATGAGCTCCTGATCTGGCAGACCTACTGATCTGTTTTGCTTCTTCAGAAAATGTTTGCCTGCATCTGTTAAAACCCGCAACGGTACCATTCCAACAATTTCAGTCCCGGTAACCCGCATTCCTCTTGAAAAAGCAGATTCATTGACAGCATCGAAGGCAACATGTAACGGAGTAGTTTGAATATCTGTAAGATTCATAGATACCTGGGCGATGCCATATTCCTCTATATACCAGCCAATTGCCTTTGCCGCCTTCAACTTACCTGGCGTTCGGATTTCTACCACCTCCCCTGTTTTTGGATCTTTTTCTTTGGTTAGTCTTCCAGCTTCTCTTACGTCAAAACTTACAGAATTTGCCCTCCGTACAGAAGTAGTATTTAGGTTGTAATTTACTGCAATAAGAAAATCTCTGGCCCCAATGGCTATTGTGCCGGTTTTTGGAACGAACTCGGCAGGTCCAAAATCTGGCTGCCATTCTGGTTGCCGCAATTTGGCCTCGAGTCCTTCATATTCACCAGATCGGACACTGGCTAAATTTCTTCTATGTGGTGCTGAAGCCGCTGATTCATAAAGAAATACAGGGAAATTCAACTCCTCACCTACCCTTTTACCCAAAACTCTTGCCCATTCAACAGCTTCCTCCATAGAAATTCCCGAAACCGGAACAAGCGGACATACATCTGTAGCACCGAATCGGGGATGTTCGCCTTTGTGGTGACGCATGTCTATTAATTGCCGGGCCAATTTTATGGCCTGAAATGCAGCTTCTACAACTTTTTCCGGCTCCCCTACAAAAGTCATAACAGTTCTATTTGTGGCTTTACCTGGATCTACATCCAACAACTCGACTCCAGAAACTGCAGATATGGCGCCTGCTATCTGATCTATGATTTCCTGATTTCTACCTTCAGAAAAATTCGGAACGCATTCCAATAGTTTTTGACTCATTTATAGGGTATTAATAAGTAGATTTCTTTTTCAATACTTGATTTTATAAATTCTTTAAATCCTGTTTTAATTGAATTAAAAAACTTTTCAACTCTTTTAACTTATCCGCAACAGGAAAGGAAACAGACTCGGTTTTATCACCTTTATCTGAAATGTGAGACTGGGCTCCCTTTATGGTAAAGCCCTTTTCTTTAATCAGGTCATATATTACAGCCACTTTTTCAATATCTTGTTTTGTGTATCGCCTGTCTCCTTTGCCATTTTTTCTCGGTGTGATTTGGGGAAACTCATCTTCCCAATACCGAATCAAAGAGGTCGATACACCAAAGTGGCTTGCTACTTCGCCGATTGAAAAATAAATTTTGTCTGGAATAGGGGGCCTTTTTGACATAGATGATTAAGGATAATAATACCAAATTTCAGTTCCGGTGCACGGCTTTAACTCTTTCCAATCTGAAATATTAAAGCGAAGGCATAATGCTGCAGAAGGGGCCATCTG
>JAIXQU010000191.1 GCA_027485575.1 Cytophagaceae bacterium | reverse complement strand
TCCTAAATTGCTGACTTTCAATTTTATATGTTATTTTTTGACTTACATGTTCTCTAAAATCGCTGGTTGTTATGGTATTAAGGAAACCCCCTATATACCTGTATAAAGAAATGAAGAAATACCCATTATATCAAAAAAAATCAACTTAATTATTTAATATTCATATTGTTAAAGCATATCCCTTAACTTAACGACATTGATTTGCAATCCTTCTACGGGTTGAAAATACAATTTCTAAATATGAGACAATTTTGGATTTAGGCAAGTAGTACCTATCGGTTGGGTTTCTAGCAAAACGAATGAATTTTGCGTTTCTGCAACTATTAATGCGCAGTCAACCGGTCAACCTGAATCTGATGCTCGATCTGGCTTTCAGAAAAGGAAGCAGAGATTTGTTTTTCACGTTCCCAAATGCTCGAAAACGGCTCCAGGCTGAATGCACACGCCATATAGGTGGAAGGCATGTTTTCTTTCGCAACAAAATCATCGAGCAGGTGTTTCAAAGCATAATCGCGGGCAGTGAATTTTCCGGTGAGGTATCTGAATTGTTGTTCAGATATTTCGCGAATGGCTTTTGCCTGCGACTGTCGGGAAGCAATGTAGCTGTGCAGATCGCCTCCCGCAATGGCACCTCCCTCTTTCAATTGTATATCAAGATCGAATATGTCTTCCAGGCCTGTATTCAATCCTTGTCCCATAAATGGAAGCATGGCATGGGCTGCATCACCCACCAAAACGGTGTGCTCTTCATGATGCCAGTGCCGGCAATCGATGGAACCTAAAAATCCGCCAACGGCTTCTGCAAAAAGCGACCTGGCATCCGGAACATCACCGAGAAAACCAGGAAACAGCGATTCAAACCAGCTTGAATCTGAATCATTCAAAAGCTTTTCCATGTGCTCGTTTCGGTGTACTAAAAATACGCTGAACCCACCTTCATGAACAGGAAAGGCACCAATCATGGCATGTGTACTATGCCAGTAATGAAATGTGTCGCGAATCCAGGGTGCATGTGTAATGGCAATTTCACGGTAATGATTCTTTTCAAGATTGCGTGTCCACTCCCCATTGCCATTCAAAGCCTGGGCTACGCGGGAACGTACACCATCGGCACCGATCAGAAAACTATAACGCCAATGTGTTTTTTTATCATTCCTGAATGAATTCAAAGCCTTGCGCTCGAAGAATACTTCGCTCACCTGCTGATTGTAATGAATCGAAATTTTTTCATGCTTCAGTACGCTTTCGGTGAGTAACCGGTGCAATGTATTTCGTGAAACACAACTGATTGTATCGCCATTCGCCGAGTAAGGCTCGAAAAAAGTCTCGCCATCACTGTGTCGGGTTCTTCCGCGAAGCGCAATGGAATTATCTTGAATCTGTTGCCCAAGGCCTATTTTTCTCAGGGTTCTCCACCCTCGGGCAGAGATGACCAATTGCAGTGAACGGGCCTCTCGTGAAAATTGGTATTCCGGATCTTCCCGCTTCTCCAACAAATGCACGGCGTCGAACCGATTTGCATAAAGAAGGGCAGCCGATAAACCTACCAGCCCGCCTCCGGAAATCAATAAAGGAGCATGTTCCATTAATCAGGACCTAAATAGTGGAATAACATTATCTACGAATGCCCGCATGCGGTGAATGACAACCTCGGCATCATTTGTGTTAAAATCGAACCATGTCATCAGGCGGTCTTCGGAATGGAAGCGTTCCTTAAGGTCACGAAAAACCTTTGAAGGACACCCATATACAGCATTTTCCATTCCTTCTTCCACTTTTTTCTGATCAACGGTTCCTTCCATGGCACGCCAATAAGCTTCCATTGCTTCTCTTGCTTCAATAGATGCTTTTTCATTCTGTTCTGCTTCCGAAAGATGTGCATCGGCACAGGTGAAAATCATCACCGTGCGTGGTATATAGGAGCGTTGCCATGGACCTCCGGCTGCATGGAAAGCGGTGGTCATTCGCTCGTGTGTGGCATCAATCGTAGCCGCCGGAGTAACGGAAAGATTAAACACTTTAACGGGATGGATCGTATTGACGTGGTGCTGCAATTTTGGATCATGTGACCCCAGCACCAGTTCAAGATTGTTTAGGCCAATGTCTTCCGGAAGTAGTTTGATGCGATCGAAAGGCCAGCGTGGAGGGATGGTAATTGATTCAGTTTTGTCCGGCAAGCCAGCAACTTCCAAGGCCTTTTGCCATGTTTCTGCCGGTGCTTCGCTTTTGAAAAGTACGGCAGGAGAAATGTCAGTTGAACCGAGCGTTTCTCCTTTCAGTAGGCGCAAAAACAACGTTGACGCTTCGAGCAAAATGCAATTTCGTACCTGGGGCCAGAGCAATCGCTCCAATTCATTGCGTGCTTTTATTCCATACACTTCGTTGGCATATGCAAAACGACCAATGCCAAAACCAATGTGGAGCTTTCGGTGTGAATTTTCTAGTTCAGTTCCATGAATCGTTAAAAATGTTCGGATAGCTTCTGCATGCGCAACAGGCCCTCCGTTGACCAGAATATTTCGAATGGCTGACCCAATTCCAATGCGTTTGGTTTGATAAATGGCCTTTGCTGCGATTTGTAAAATATCGGTATTGATGCACAATTCGCCATTGAAATGTGGCAAAAGCGGCTCTGGTTTTACTTGCTCTGTCTTAATGGAGAAATGTGCTTCTCCAATCCAGGCAGTGTCGAATCCTAGTGTATCTGCCTCGCAAATTTGCCGGAAAAGGTTGTCATACAACAATCGGTCAGAGGGTGGTCCCTGACCAAGGTTCATTTTAGAGAAACTAAAGAAAATATCGAAGTACATGAATGAACAAAAGCGAATTAATCAAGCCTTGTTGATTTGGTAATTGACAAAAGTCTGGATTAAGTCTGTTTTAAATACAACCCAAGCGATTAATACAAAATCAGCATATATTATTCGTTGGAAATAGGTGTTTTCGTGTCAGAATTGTATTTTTTATGGGCGCCAGTAAACACTGTATTTTAAATATTTGATTGTAAACCAGTTTTTTATTTTGCACTGCAACAAATTTAGCACCAGTGTGATTGTAGCTTTTTTGACTCTATTGTTCTGAGAGTTAGCGGGGTTGGCGCTCTCCAAACTATAACTTTTCCTGATTTATCTGGAATAGCCCCCAAACCCTTTTCCAAAAAATTCATAACCTTTCCATTAAATTCTGTAAGCAATTTCATGCTGATTTTCAAATCTTTACAAGCCTGTAAAATAAAATCTAAGCCATTGGAAAAGGCCTGGACTTCAGGATTTGGATGGGCGCAATATTGCCTTTCTGAAAATCAAATCTATGGTCAAAACCTTTTTTGAAGATGTAGCATCGGTTACTATATTTATTCTCCACACTTTCAGAGAAGCATTTTCGCTTGACTTTGAGTTTAAAGAATTTTTGCGGCAATGTTATCAGGTGGGTAATAAGTCCATGCCGCTCATTTCCATTACAGGGTTGATCATGGGCCTGGTGCTCACCATTCAATCCAGGCCAATTTTAATGGAATTTGGAGCCGAAACCATGTTGCCCAGCATGGTCACTTTGTCCATGATTCGGGAAATGGGGCCAGTAATTACGGCCCTGATTTGTGCAGGAAAAATTGGCTCCGGCATGGGTGCTGAACTTGGATCCATGAAAGTGACGGAGCAAATTGACGCCATGGAAATTTCGGCCATCAACCCCATTCGTTATTTGATAGTTACCCGTGTTTTTGCAGCTATTTTAATGCTGCCTCTTCTTATTTTGTATTCAGATGCATGGGGCATTTTTGGTTCCTGGTTAGGCATCAACATCAAAGGCGATGTCGATTTTGTGCTTTTCTTCTCCCAGGCTTTTGGGCATGCGGAATTTATAGATTTTATGCCAGCCTTTATAAAGTCGTTTTTCTTTGGGGCAGTCATCGGTTTTGTGGGCTGCTACAAAGGCTATCATGCCGGACAAGGGACTGAAAGTGTGGGCCTTGCAGCAAATTCTGCGGTGGTTTTGGGCTCTTTGCTGGTCATTATTGTGGATATGATAGCTGTGCAAATTACCGATATGATGCTATGATTACCGCCAGTTCTAAATCGGAAAGTGCAAAAGTCAAAACCAGGGAAAGCAAGGCGCCTGTCATAGAAATCAAGCATCTTAAAATATCATTTGGCGACCAGGCAGTGCTTAAAGACATCAGCCTGAAACTATACGAAGGTGAGAATCTTGTTATTTTAGGGAAATCAGGCTCGGGTAAATCGGTATTGATAAAGTGCATTGTGCAACTTCTTGAGGCCGATGGTGGTGAGTTATTGGTGCTGGGCCAGCATATAAATAACCTTAAAAAGGATGAACTGGAAAAGCTGAGGATGAAAATAGGCTTTCTTTTTCAAAGTGGCGCTTTGTTTGATTCTATGACGGTAAGAGAAAATCTGGAGTTTCCCTTGAAGCGCATTCAAAAGGACCTATCCCCGCAACAAATTGACGCAAAAGTGAAGGAAGTGCTTGAAAATGTGGGCCTTCCTGAAACGGTGGATAAAATGCCTTCACAACTTTCCGGTGGTATGAAGAAGCGGATTGCCCTGGCCAGAACGGTGATAATGGACCCGAAAATAATGCTGTATGATGAGCCAACTACTGGCCTCGATCCCATTACTTCCAATGAAATCAGCCTGCTGATCAATGCGGTTCAGGAAAAGTACCAAACATCATCCATGATAATTAGCCACGATATTGAATGCGTGAGAACAGTAGCTGATAGAATTATTATGATAGACAACGGCGCTGTTTATAAAGAAGGCAGCCTCAAGGATTTTGAAAACTCGGATGACCCTATAATTCAATCCTATTTTAAATAAATCAACTCCAGTGCATTGCAATAAAAAATATTATGGAATCAAAACATTCAAATTTCAAATTCTGGCTTGGGCTGTTTGTAACGGTGGGCCTTGTTCTTTTTGTGGGCGCCATTTTTGTGATAGGCAAGCAGAAAAACATGTTCAATCCGGTTTTTCTGTTAAAGGCGCATTTTTACAATGTCAGCGGGCTTCAGGTGGGAAACAAAGTTCGGTTTTCGGGGATCAATGTTGGCACCGTTGACAAAATCAAAATATTAAACGATTCAACCGTAAGTGTGGAAATGTTGGTTAGGAAAGAGGTTCAGGAATTTATTAAGGTGGATTGTGAAGCGGCGATTGGTTCAGAAGGGATTATTGGCGACAAGGTTTTGAACATTTCGCAAAGTGCGGGTGCGGGAAAAGTGGTAAAAAGTGGTCAGCAGCTACGGGCCAGAGAACCCGTAGAAATAGACGCCATGATGGTCTCTGTGCGAAAAACGGTTGAAAATCTGGAGGCTATTACTTATGATTTTTCGGTCATCACCAAAGAAGTAAACAATGGTGAAATAGTAGCCAACATTGAAACAATGACACAGGATTTTTCTGAAATAGCCCACAATGTAAACCATGGAAAAAGAACACTTGCCCGATTGATAAAAGACCCCTCACTTGCCACCAATTTGGGCAAAACGATGGAAAATCTGAAAAAAAGCTCAAAAGGGTTGAATGAAAATATGAACGCTGCAAAGGATAATTTTTTGTTGAGAGGTTATTATAAACGAAAAGAAAGAAAAGCATTGGAAAAAAAACAGAAAGCAGCTGATAAGCTTTTGAAAGCTGAAAAGGCTAAGAAAAAGACATTAAAAAGTAAAAAGTGAAAAGGCAGATTTGGTTGAGGAGAATCCAATCGGGATATGTTTTTTTGATGCTTTTCCATATGGCAAGTGCCCAGGACAGCCAATACGCCACCCACCAATTTGGCACAAGGGCATCGCTCATGGGGGGTGCAGTTATTGGCTATGCAAGAGACAACTCATCCATATATTATAATCCTGGTTCTCTGGCATTTGTGGATAGCAATTCAATCACTATTACTGCCAATATGTATCAGATTGAGCAAATAAAAATAGCCGCACCTGATATTTTCCAGCAAGCCATTTCAAGCACTAAAATAGCCTCAGTTCCTTTGTTGGTGAGCGGCATGCTGGGCCAGGGAAAAAGTCGGTTGAAAATTGGTTATGGTGTTATTTCTCCTTTCAATTTCGACTATAAAACCAGCAGCAGAACTGAGGGGATTTTTCCTGTTGTTTCAGATGGTGAAAGTCCGGGTGAGGAATCCTTTACTGGTCAGGCCAATGTATCTTCAAGGCTTTCTGAAGTTGAGGGCATTTTGGCTTTAGGTTACAAAATGAATCAAAAATGGGGCATCGGTTTGTCAAATTTTGCCATTGGCCGCAGCCATGATTTTAGCAAATCTGCATATGCGAGATTCTACCTGAATGATGCGAACAAAACGCTTTCCAGCTATTCTTTGGTAAGAAATGTAGATTATTTTCATCTGCGGTATGTAGCCAAAATTGGACTAAGCTTTAAAATAAAACGCTTTGCCGCAGGCCTGACGATTCAAACCCCATCAGTAAATTTGGCTGGAAGTGGAATTATTTCAGCCGAAATGGTTGGCAACCAGGCACTTGTTTTCCGGGAAACGAAGCAACTATACGGGCTATGATTTAAAACAAGATTTAAAACCAAACTTCAAAACACCATTGGCTTTCGCAATTGGTTGCAACTGGACCCGAAAACGCACTACATTGGGTTTTACGGCTGAATATCATTTCCGGCAAAAAATCTATACGATACTTTCTGCCCGGTCTTCCGGTTTTGAAATACCCGGAGGCTTGTATCAAACTCTTGGAGCTGAAGATTTGTTGCGTTTAAGAACGGGTTCAAAATCTGTAGCCAATTTTGGGATTGCTTTGGACTATTACGTAAAAAGGAACCTGAATTTTGTGGCCAGCTTCCGGACAGATCGTACATATTACGATCATGGCCTGGATAATTTGAAAAGCTTGAAAACCGAAATCAGTACGTGGGACATCTACCAACTTCGGGCTGGAATGACCATTAAGCAAGGCCATAGCCAGCTCACTTTTGGATTTCTTTATGGCTTTGGCATAGACAACAGCCGGCCTGAAAAAGGAGAATTTAGTCTCAATACAGAATCCGAAATTTTGTCTCCAACCTTAAATGTTTCTAAGGCCCGATATCAGTCGTTTGGATTTTTGCTCGGGTATTCGTTTTTGTTGTTTGATATTTAAGCCGGTTGTGCACATCATTTTAATTTTTCAAATTTGGCCAAAAAGGAAATTATAACTTCGCAGCATTAAATCATTTTCTCCATGTCAAACCATTGGTCTGAAATTCAAATTTATAATTATAAGTCTATCAAAGATTTGCATTTAGAATGTGGAAAAATCAATGTTTTTATTGGTCCCCCAAATTCTGGAAAATCCAATATTTTGGAGGCTCTAGAAATACCAGGTCTTTCCTATTTGATGCCTACAAGTAAAAATGAGTTTGGGCCGGAGACTGGTTTTTTGGATTGCAAAAAGTTTTTTCGGGTTGACCATGCCAGGCAGCTTTTCAGATTAGGAGAAACAAGCAAGCCAATTGTAATTGAAGGTGTATTAAATAATGAAGTTAAAAGTTTTACCATTTCAAGTAATTTTTCACCTAAGCCTTTAATTGACTCATCTGATTTTGTATGGAAAAATTGGTTGAACGATGAAGTTCCTTTTACTGGTGATTTTATTAGTCATGGTCGAAATCGCTATTCTTTTTTTGGGCAATCTTATAAATTTACTGAAGAACTAAATTTTCAAAATGCAGAAAACTACTATCATGGAGAATTACAAGGTCCGTACGGTATAAACCTGGGCACCACAATTCGGGTAAATCCGCAGTTACAGGAATTTGTAAGAGAAATTATAAGAGGGAATGGTCTTGATTTGGTAGTAGATGATATTACCGGAAGGCTTTCTCTTCAAATCGGAAATCAATCTGGATTTGCCATTTCGCTTCCATTCAGAGCGTTAAGCGATACTTTCAGAAGGATGATATTTTACACTGCAGCAATTCGAACTAGTTTGGATTCAATTTTAATTTTGGAGGAACCTGAAGCACTTTCATTTCCTCCCTATATTTCAAAATTAGCGAGTGAAATTATTCAGGCATCTTCACAAAAGCAGTTTTTTATCAATACACATAGCCCATATATTATCCACGAATTTCTGGATAATGCGCCTAAAGAAGACCTGGCTATTTTTGTTTGCAGCTACAATCAGGAAGAAAGACAGACCAAAGCTCGCCGACTTTCTACTGAAGAATTGAGTGAAATTCAGGATTTTGGTATTGACTTATTTTTCAATCTTGACTCTTATCTGGATGAGCCTGAGCATAGTTCCTGAGTGTTATGCGGATACCAGATTGGCTGAGATTCTTACAGAATCAAAGAGATGCAACCACCAGAAAAATCTCGGCCAGGTAGCCAATACTTTAAGTAACACATTAAAAGACTTTCCTGCTCTAGGCATGGTTGATAATGATAAAGGGTCAACTCCAAAGTATTTTTCAGAATTCATTTTGATTGTTGAAAGGGATAATCTGAAGCTCCTAAAGCACCAAACCAGACAACAATATTTAGTGGTTATTTGTCCGGCAATTGAACAATGGCTTTTGAACGCTGCAAAAGAGGTTAATCTCAATCTTGCCGACTTTGGTTTGAAAGAGAATTTGAAAGAGCTTTCAGTTTTAACTAAATCTATTCATCTATCAAAGAACCAGAATTTTACAGCATTTATCAAAGGACTTTTAAAAGCTGAATCTGCGTCGGTTCTATTGTTAAAAAAATGGCTTTCAGATTTTAAGCTTGGAAAGTTGGAATACTAAAGCACTATCAATAAAATCAAAATTATCAACAGTACCGTTCCGAGTGAAATGTAGATTTTGGGCCCGAAACCGTTGGTTTTGTTGGTTCTTTTGATGTCGTTCAGCTCGCTTTTTATCAGTCTTAATTCCTTTTTCAATTCCTTCTTTTTACTTCTGCTCATCAGGGAGCGGTCCATAGATTTTATTTCTATAACCCGGCTTACAAGTTCGCTAAAGTTTGAGGTTTCGTTTTTTTCTTTTTCTAGTCCATCTCCAATGGCTATTCGAAGGCTGGTGGAAAACAAAAGGGCAATGCTTAAAAAGAATATCAGGCTTATTTTTTTCATAATCGATTGATGTTTAATAAAAAACAAAGTTCCTGAATGCCTGCCAACAATCATTTTACAGTTTTGAGAATTCTTGTCAATATTCACACAAACCACAATTATTCAAAGACAAGAACCTCTGGTTTTGGTAAGGCAAAGTCTCTGACTTTCAGTTTGTAACTACTGATTGGAAGTAAACGGTACCAGTCTCCTCCGGAAATGTATGGGTAAAAACCGATAGAAAGTTCAAAGGTTTTGAGCACAAGGTTTTCGTTCCGAACCAGCAAACCAATTGAAATGGCCTGGTATATTTTGCTGTTCAAAAGACTTTCCATGTTGTTCCCGATTTTGCCTAACCCAAGGAATAAAACAGGAGCCAATCTGAATCCAAAAATGTTGTACGGCATGTACAACACAGTTTCCAGATTGAGAATGGCCTTACTTTTTCCCCTGACAGAGGAACTGTTGAATCCATACAACTGGCTGCCGTTCAGGTTTATGAAATTGTACGCTGCCTGGTCAATTCCAAAAATGGAGCTCAAAGAAACAAACTGCCGGAGAGACCATCTGCCATATTGGGCAAGGTTGGAGAAATAATTGACATTGGCTCGCACCAAACCGGTATTCACATTCGATTTGTTGAAAAAGTTGCCATAAGCAAGCTGGGCAGCAAAGTATCCTTTATTTTCAATCAATATCCCACCCGATGCACTCAGACCCAGGTAATACTGAATTTCCCCAAATTCCCTGTTCAAATGTCCGGTTATAAATTGAAATGCATATCCAGTTGGCACATCTTCATTCGCCCCAAATCGATATAAATATTTCTCTTTATAAAACTCTCTTCTGGCCAGGCCAATGGTAGCAAGGGTCAAAATTTGATTCGCGTTTTGATAAAAAGTATCCGATTCTATGCCTGGCCTCCTCGTATATTTTAATGCTGAAATTCTAAAACCTGCAATGATGGAAGTACTTTGCTTTTCCACAGATTTGCCTTTTTGAAGTTGCCAGCTCCGGCCAAGCCAGCCATCTATCAGATTATAATCTATTGGAAATGAACGGGATGTTTTTTCAGAGTCCAAATAAGGGAAGAATCGTGTAAATGTGCGGTTGACCTGCAAGCCACCAGCCCATCGGGCCAGGGGAGAGAAAAAAGGTCTGTCAAATGCAATCCCAACGGAGCTTTTTTCATCAGAAATCTGATAGTTAAAATACCCACTTAAAAATGTCTTACGGAAATTGAAAAGGCCATATTGTCCTTGAAGGAATATTTGCTGGTTGGAAAATTTGTAGCCTATTTCCTGCCGGAAATTGACGCCCAAACCTGCAAAGTTTCTATCTTTCAACAAGATGTTGGGATAAGCAGGCTCGAAACCACTTTCTGGCAAAAGAGTCCATTGGTCCTGAATCCAAACGGCTATATCCACGCTGTCAGATGATTTTTTCTGGCTTTGAGCTGAGGATTTTACATAAATTCTGGCATCAGAAATATAAGGTGACTGGCGCAAAATCCTTTCCGATTCGCTCAATCTGAGCATATCCAGAGAATCAAACTTTTCAAATAGGAGTTGATTCCGAACCAGAAATTCTTTGGAAGTTATATGGAGATTATTTCCATATCGCTCCAACCGATTGCCAGCAACCCGGCTTGTGTCGTTTACGGATAGTCCAAAAGGGTCTAAAACACGGATTTCAATGCTTCGGATTATTTTCCCCTGAAAGGCTTTAAAGGGATTGACCTTTTTTGATGTTTTGTGCTTTTTGTTTTTGGGTGCTTGTTTCTGCATCACCACTATGTTGTCGAAAAGCCAACTGGTCAATTTTGACTTTTTGGAGCGTACGCCAAGTTTTTTGTAAAATCCAATAGAGTCGTTTTCAATTTGAGCCTTCAGTTGGAATGGAAAAAGGCAAAAAAGTAAAAGGAAAATTGAGGCAAATAACTCAGGACGGCCTAAACAGACTTCCCTACTGATTTTTAGACCAAAACCATTGACTTTCAAATTTTCATAAATGGTCAGATACATATTGGTTAAGCCAATTAACCACACCGAAATATCAAAAACGCCTGGCTGCCAGATTTATATAATGCTGAAAAATGTTTGTTAGATTATTAGATTTTTTACTGGTCAGTTTCCCTAACCGGACAAGATCAAAAAATTTCTTCCAGGTGTGACTTGCCGAATTTCTCCAAACAGTCTGTTTTACCAAATTCCGGGTTGGATAGAGATCGATATTTGATCAAAAAAAGCCCTGCAATTGCAAAGTTTCTTTCCTTTGTTTTTGTTCGTTTCAATTTAATTTTTATTTCATTGTTGGTATTTTCTATTCAACCATTTTAGCCCCTATCCACGGGCATCGTTTCTTCTTTGAAAGTTGGATAGTCCGTATATCCATTTTCATCTGAAGAAAAAAGGTCCATATTAAGTTCCTGAGAAAAAATAGGGTTGCCTGATTTTAAAATTCTGGCTCACATGTAAAGTGCTCATTATTATTGAGAAATGGCTGATTTTGAAATATTTAGGAGAAAAATTTAATCAAAAAAAAAGCACATGGCAGAAGCGAATCCGCCATGTGTTTTTGTTTCTAAATCAGGCTTTTAAACCTCCATTTCTTTTTTGGCCTGTTCGTATTTCGACTTTCCCCGGCTGATTAAATCTTCCGCCTGGCCTTTCGATTTTTCATACGAATATCCTACGGTATCCAAAAGATCATCGAATGCATTGCGCACATTGTCAGCATAGTCTTCACCCATGTCTGTTAATCTTTTTCGTGTTCTGGACCCTTTATCAGGAGCCATTAAAACACCTACTGCCGCTCCGGCGAGAGCACCTATTAAAACCCCTAAAAGCACATTTGCTGTTTTCATTATTGTATTGTTTATGGTTCTTTTTTTAAGTTCTTTTTCTTTTTTAATTTCCTTAACTCTTGGAGAATCAGCTCTGAAAGCCGAAGTCCCTTTTATGGCGGTATGGTTTTCCGCTTTTGTTGTTCTGGTCATGATTGATTTTATTTTAAGATTTTTTCACCTGAAATGACACGCAGCAAAATGGCAATGAGCGCTATACCCAACAAAATATGGATGAGGCCACCAGCACTGTAGGCAAAAAAGCCTATTGCCCATAAAATGACTAAAACGACTGCGATTAAATAAAGTAGATTTCCCATTTGAATATTGATTTGATGGTTGAAAATAAAAGGGTTGAGTAGTTAAAATGTTTTACTCCAATTTCTTCTTTTTGGAGGTGATTTTCTTTTTGATAGCAATGGGAATCCCCACATTATCAATCGCCTTGATTCCCTTTTCTTTAGTTATTACAGGGACGGGATAGCTATGTTCATTGTCCTGTCCGGCGATTTGCGCTATGGTTACTTCTGTTGCATCCAATGCTTTTTTAAAATTCTTTCCACCCCGTTTTAAACTAATGTTTTTTGAAATGTGGCCGTTTCCATTTTTATGCGGGGCTTTTTTAATGGTAAGCTGGTTGTAGGTTATTTTTTTCATTTTTTATTTTGGATTGATGTTTCAACAAAGTGGATGTAATTCAGTTCTTTCGGTCTTACTTTAAGAAGCTATGATTGGCCCATTTTTTCGGAAAAATGGCATTGACTTACAATAGTTTAACCAGATATCGTTCTTTCTCATATTCTGCCAAATTTGATTGTAAGTCCTTAAAAACCAATTGCAACATATTCCATACTTCTGTTTCAATATTTGCATTTTTTTGAAAAATTTGGGCCAGTTCTTGTTCCTCCAGCTTCAGGGCCAAAGTGCTCAGAGAAAAGTAAGATGCTATTTCAAAACGCTTTAGCTTTTGAATCGCTGCAATCAAGGCTTTGTCCAATTCGTTTCCCTTTTCATATCTTTTTAAAATCTCATTGGTTTCGATTAAAAATTCCGAAACGGACATACTTTCATTTTTTATCGGTTTCATTTCCAGGTTTGAATAACCAAAAGATAAAACCTTGAGATGATTTTTCGTTTCTTCCATTAACTCGGCCAAGGCTTCAATTAACACGCAGGTTTTGGCATGCCTTATCAACCTGGGCAAATGGTTTAAAAGCATCTGTTCAGACCAATGCAAATCATTCAAAACACTTGTCATGAGTTCCTTTAGTCCATTTTCGGAATTGGTAAGCATATTTTCATCTGGCTCAGGGTAATTGTCAAAAGCGGAGTCTGATTTAAAATGAAGGTTTTTGGATTGCATAATAATATTGATTTAAAACTGGTTTACGATCGTCTTTGCATTACCTCAAGCTTTTTGCTGCATTTGGTGGCCAAATCGAGATTTGTTTGAAAATCCTTCAACATTCCTCTTGCCCAAAGATTGATTTCAGCGTCAGAGATTTCTATGGAAGCTTTCTCGAAAATGGTGAAAGATTCCTGGCAAGTGGTTATAACCAAGGGCACAAACTGCGCATCAAATTCATCTCCGGTTTTATCTGCAAGTTCCTTGTAATCAGAATTGGAGGCGGTATCAGAAAAATTGGGCAAGGCTATTAATTTTTTGCCCGCTATTGATTTCAAAGTGTTTTGAGCCTTTGAGTGGGCATGGACCAAAGCCATACCCAAATCCAAAATATCACTGTTCCTACCTACCTTTTTAGCCAACTCGCCCAGGCGAATTTCAGCAATATTGATTTCGGCAGCTTTGGCTAAAAACACAGCATCTTGCTGCGCCCAATCTTCCGATTTTACATCTTCCCTGGCTGCTTCCTTTTTTTTATTGACGCAGCCATAAGTGGAAAATAAAGTAGTTCCGGTAAGCACTGCCCGCAGTATTATGGTTTTCGAATAAGCCATACAGGTAAAAAATTTTAAATTATCGTCTGGCCGAACTGCGGTTGGAAGTTTGATTTCTCATCCTGAACTTTTTAGGCTTTACTGGTCTTTTGTCATTAAGATCAGTTTCGGTAATGGAGTACTTATTGTTAAATATTTTGTCTTCAAAAAGGTCTGTCATTGCCTTTTTGAACTTGTGAATTGTTTCTGTCATTGTCGTATTTTTAATGAGTTGAAAAATTTTATTAAGACAAATTTAGTGGGCTGGCCTTCCTTACAATTACACTTTAGGACCTCCTTTTTTCAAAATTATTACCTGCATTAAGAAGCCTCTAAAGAGAATATTAACTGGTTATTATCTGCCAATTCGTTGTCAGTAAGCATTTTTTCAAGGGTCAATCTGGCCATGAGATAGCTCACCGTAGATTCGGCACCCTGGTTCAGGTTTACATTCCACTTTTCAAGACCATCGTAGCAACCGCCTGTTTTTGGGTTGTAGATTATTTGGTTCAAATGGTTGTTCCCAAGGAACCAATCAAAGGCTGTTTCAATTTTTAGCTTGTAGTTTATATCAGGAAAAACTTCATAAAATTTTTCCAATGCCATCACGGTGTAGGCTACATCAATGGGTTGCTCTCCACCCGTTTCCACATAGTTTATGGTTTCCCCTTTTTTGAGCCATCTTTGGTTGGAAATGACACGTATCTGCCCATTTTCAAAAACTTTGGAAAGTAGAAAATCGAATGAAGATTTGGCTATGCTTTTATAAATCAAATTATTGGTGGCCAGCCAGGCACAAAGCAATGCCTCTGGTAATGTGCTGTTTGCATAGGTAAGGTAGCTTTCAAACCAGTTCCATTTTCCATCGGCCTCATGTCTGTACATTTGTACAAGGCGATTAGCCAGTTGCCTGATGATTGCAATCTGTTCCGGATTTTTCTTTTTCAGATTTGCATAGTATAAACCTTTGATAATAAAAGCCATAGACCTGGTAGAATGGATTTTTTCAATATTTTGAAGTGCATGGTGCAATGTTCCGTATGCTTCAATCGAAAGGCGGGTAGGCAATAAATCGCTGATGGAAACCAGAAAACCCAATGCCCAAATGGCTCTTCCATTGGAGTCTTCAAGGTTGGTTTCATAGTTTTGGGTTGTAAAGTTTTTCTGATAATCCACATAGTTCAGGAATTTGCCGTCCGGTTGTAAGCAAAACTGTATAAACTTGAAATAGAGGGTTATATACTTAAGATCTTCGTCATTTCCTGTAAGCTCAAAGTGCTGGCACATGGCCACCAAAGCCCGGGCATTGTCATCCAGGGTGTAACCAGAATCGAGGTCCGGATGGTTGATTTTTGAGAACTGAATCATGGCAAAATTTGTGGTCATTTTTTTGACATGGTTCAGGTTAATGGCTGGCAAATGGTAGTGAAGTTTCAGTTTTTCATTGGCTACCTTTTCAAAAAGAAGTGCATGTGACACAGCAGAGTTTTCCCAGGCGGTGGAGGCCATTTTATGCAATCCGTTTGAACTAATGTTTTGCCTCAATTGGGAATCGTTTAACAAACTGATAACCGCGTTTGCCAGTTGGCCTGGGTTTTCAAAATCTATGATGATACCCGTATCTTCTTCCAAAACTTCTATGGCATGGGGAATGGGAGTAGAAATGATAGGGCAGCCACAACTGATGGCATAAGAAAAAGTGCCGCTTACTGCCTGGTTTGGGTTTTTGGAAGTAAACAAATAGATGTCTGATAGTTGCAGGTATTCCAACAAGTCGGGTAGGGGAAGGAATTGATTAATGAAACGGACGTTTTTTTCAATTTTCAAGGCTGAAACCTTATTTTCAAGAAAAGTCCGATACAATTCTCCCTCGTTTTTTACGATGGTAGGATGCGTTTTTCCGATAATCAGAAAAAGGGTTTCAGGGTATAATTCCACAATCTTTGGCAAAGCATCCAGGGTGGTTTCTATGCTTTTTCCAGAACTTAATAATCCAAATGTAGAAAGCACTTTGCGCCCACTCAGGCCATATTTTCTTTTCAAAATGCCCTTTTCAACGTGTGAAACCAGGTGCGTGCCATGTGGGATAACAGTTATTTTTTCCATCGAAATCAAATATTCTTTTTCCAGAATAGACGCCGAAGAATTTGTCATCACCACAACGGAGGATGAATTGGAAATCATATTCTGCACTCTTTTTTTCAATGCTGCATCAGGATTGGGTAGAACGGTGTGGAAAACCAAAATGACAGGCTTGGAAAGCTCCTGAAGAAAACCTAAAAACTCAAGTTCTTTTTCGGCAAAAAAGCCAAACTCATGTTGCACCACCACCATGTGCAGGTTTGCATCGGTATTGATGCTTTCTGCCAGCCAGACAAAGGAATTTGGCAAATCGACATTGAGAAAATATTTTGTATTTTCCAGATACACATGTCGCTCATTGTCAGATTCAAGTGGGCAAATCTGAATTTTAAATGAATTGTCAAACTTATTGTTAAGCGCTTTTACCAGGTCCTGAGAATAAGTTGCTATGCCACATTCCCTTGGTGGATAGGAGGTTATAAACAAAATTTCAGGAAGCCTCAATTCGGTATTTTCACTCATTTCTGTATCTTCTGAATTCTTTTCATACCTGTCGTCATGGTTGAAAATTTCGTTTCGGTTGATGTTATTTTTCATATTTCACTTGATTTTGCATTAAGACCTTTAAAAGTTCCGGCATGTTGAGCGATGCCACGGCGATTTGCTCATCGGCAGCGCCATAATAAATGTATAGTGTATCTTCTATCTGAACGGCTCCAGTAGGAAAGCAAACATTGTTTACTTCGCCCAGAAGTTCCCATTCCAATTCTGGTTGAAAAAGTGCCTGGGGAAGCCTTGCTATCACTTTTTGCGGATTTTCGAGGTCCAAAAGGGCAGCACAGGCGCAATAGACGTAACCCTTGACTGAGTCATATACAGAATGATAAATGAGCAACCAGCCAAGCTCCGTTTCGATGGGCGGACAACCGCCACCTATGTAGCTTATTTCGTGTGGAAACATTGGGCTCATCACAATGCCCTTTTCGAAATGCAGGAGATAATGCTGCCAGAATTCTAGTGTAAGCTCTTCCAACTCGTCTACACTGGCAAACTGAATGTCAGGCTTTACCCGATGGAGAAAACATAGTTTTCCATTAATTCTTCTTGGAAAAAAAATGACGTTTTTGTCCCAGATCATTACCTTTTTGCCCAACTTTTCTTCAATGCCTTCATGGCTATTGTAGCGTAGATATTTTTCATTGACAGGTCCACGGGAACCAACCAAATGGTTGAACATCTTATAGGTCATTTGGGGAACCAAAATCCCTTTTCGTTCAAATTCTATTAAATCAGTGGAAACGGCCAGGGCTCCAAGGGCATTTACGCCATCATAAGCTGTGTAGCTCAGATAAAAAAGGTCGTCAATTTTGACAATCCGAGGGTCTTCTACACCTTGTGACTCGTAGTCAAACTTGGGAAATAGCAAAGGTTCTTCATGGCGATCTATCACTTCCAGCGGACCCTTTAGTTTACAATACCCAATGGTAGAGTAATTGCCTTTGCTCACTGCTCTGTAAAAAAGATGGATGAAACCATTGTCCATAATCACAGCAGGATTTAAGACACCTTCGTTTTCAAAACCGAGTTCGGTCTTGCCTATTAAAATACCAGTTTTATTAATTTTAACCATTTTATGACTCTGGAAGGTTACTAGAAGCTGGCGTCAGGAAAATTCCTTACCTTTTTTCTATTTCTACCAGAGTAACAAATATGGGGCGGCCCGGAGGCTTAAACTTTACACATTAAAAGCTTAAGATATGGAATTTCCCACATTTTCAAGCTGGATTCTATCGCGATAGCCTTTGATTTTTTTGAAGTAACTTGGCGTAAGGCCTGTTACTTTTTTGAATTGAAAGGAAAGATGGGACACGCTACTGTAATGCAATTTGTTAGCGATTTCTGTGAGGTTGAGTTCGTCGTACAGCAATAGCTCTTTTACCTTTTCTATTTTGTGGGCTATAATAAAATGCTCAAGTGTGCCGCCTGTGACCTCAGAAAAAAGATTGGACAGGTAGGTATAGTCGTGGTGCAGTTTTTCTGACAGATATGTTGAGAAGTTGACCCTTAATTCTTCCTCCGAGTAGTGGATTAACTCTACGACAATGTTTTTTATCTTTTCAATGAGAATGGCCTTTTGATCTTCCATAAGCTCAAGACCAGCCTTAGTTAAGATTTCTTTTAAGCTTTCTTTCTGGGCTTCATTTATGTCTTCCAGAATTTCTACCTCTCCCAAATTGACCAAAGTATGGTGCAAACCAAGTTCCTCCAGCGCAGATTTTACCACCAATTTACAGCGCAGGCTCACCATGTATTTGATGTAGAGTTTCATGGGTGGGATTTTTGGGTAATGTATTTAAAATTTGGGTTTAAAATGGATTTAGATTGTTTATTCTTTTCGAATGGTATATCGGGTGGGGAAACCTAACGCTAACCCTGAAAAAAAACTATCCTTCAAAGCCGCTTTTTATAACGGTTGAAATCATTTTGAACTGCTGTGCCGCACTAAAGCTATGTGTGGCATGGGCAGGAATCACAATGCCTTCTCCTATGGCCAAATGATAGGGCTTGTCTTTGATGTTGATCGTGGCATTGCCATCTATAATCTGAATAAAGGTATCAAATGGAGATATCCGCTCGGCCATTTCTTCGCCTTTGTCAAAGGAAGATGCGGTGATGTTTCCCGTTATTTTTTTAACAATGGTTTTACTCAAAACAGCATTGGGTACATAATGAACTATTTCTACTACAATATGGACTTTTGATTTTTCTAATTCGAGCACTTGTTTTGAGGTTTTGTTGATGAGATGCAGTTGCAATATTATAAAGTAAATTACAGTATCCTAGTTTAAAGTTTGGTTATGTAATTCATAAGAATGTTTGTGAAATTATGGTTGGTATTTCAGACCAAGATGCGGAATCAGGAAACCTCTTATTACAGGATTTTAAGATTGGTGTAAAAATTCTAAAATCTGATTATCAGTCAAATCCAAATGCTAAAGGTTACAAATCATGTGCCTGACCATAAAGTAAGCGAGCCAAAGCCAGGTCCGATTGACATGGTTTAACAACAGTTCTGGGAATTATATATGTATTATCCGGAATTGTGTAGAAACCAGGCCCTTGAAAGTAAGCATTTTTGCCTTAAGAATTTAAAAACCAAACGCTGGTGTTTGGCATGGATTCTTGTGAATTGAATTCAATATACAAATCATGGTAAAAAAAACAGAAGAAAAAATCACCCTAAAGCCGTTGAAAACCAAACTTTTGGAAAACATAAACCGGTTGCTGAAAACCAACAAATCCATCCTAACAAATAAGATGGAAAAGCTTGTGAAAAAGTCTGTGAAGCGCATTGCAAAACGGGCAAAAAGGCAAGCCAGCAATGAAAGCAAACCGAAATAATTCTATGGAAAAGGAGTTTAGGGTTCCCAAAGATAAAATTGCTTCCCGCTGAAAGTTTGAAGCTTTCCCAAAGATGAAATTGCTTCCCGCTGAGAGTTTGAAGCTTTCCCAGCCCTTCGTTGCCGACCGATCTGCGGTGCGGACGGCAATAGAAACGGCAGTCCTTTTTCAAAACTTCTGCTGTCTGACATTTGAGCGAAGCGAATGTCAGACTACAGATAAAGCCGATTTGCAATCGGCGAAAAGCTTTTTATTCTGCAATCTTTTCCGTGGCAGGCATCCCCGCCTGACACCTTTTTCGTCTGGTGATGACATCCTGCTGTCTGACATTTTAGCGAAGCGAATGTCAGACTACAGATAAAGCCGATTTGCAATCGGCGAAAAGGTTTTTATTTTGCAATCTTAAATTTTAATTGTTTTTTATGTCTACCGGAGGATATAAAGTTGATGATCAGGCAGGGATTTATTTTATAACCTGCACAGTTCACCAGTGGGCCGATGTGTTTACCCGAAAATTATATGTAGATATTTTACTGGACAGCATTCGATTTTGCCAGCAAAATAAGGGTCTGGAAGTATATGCCTGGGTGGTGATGAGTAACCATACCCATCTGATTGTTAGTAGTAAAACAGCAAATCTTAGCGATACGATAAGAGATTTTAAGAAATTTACAGCTAAAAAAATTGTAGAATCCATTACCACAAATCCCAAAGAAAGCAGAAAGAATTGGTTGCTTTGGTTGTTTAATAAGGATGAAGGTATTTGGTTTTGGGAGCCTGGCTACCATCCGGAGGAAATTCGAAAATCAGATTTTTTCAACTCCAAAGTCGATTACATCCACTTTAATCCAGTTAGAGCAGGTATTGTAGAAAAAGAGGAAGAATATTTGTTGAGCAGCTGTGGAGATTTTTATGGAACCAGAAAGGGTTTGTTGGAGCTTTCGGTATTTTAAATATTTTTTTAAACAAGAAGTATTTGCGGATTACAAATCCGCCTTATCTATCGTCCGACATGCGCTTCGCTAACATGGCGGACAGCGGAATATTTGTTAAGCAGCTGTGATACTTTTTTAAACAATAAGTATTCGCGGATTACAAATCCGCCTTATCTATCGTCCGACATGCGCTTCGCTAAC
>JAIXQU010000173.1 GCA_027485575.1 Cytophagaceae bacterium | reverse complement strand
TCTTATTTCCTCTTACCTTACCAAGCTTAATCATGGTAATGGTGGTCAGCATGTTTAAGACAAGTTTTTGAGCGGTCCCGGCTTTCATTCGGGTGCTTCCAGACACAACTTCAGGACCCACTACAACTGAAATTGGAAAATCCGCCTCGGCGGCAACAGGACTTCCCGGATTGCAAACGATGCAGCCAGTCGCTATTCCATTTTGGCGACACCAGGATAAACCTCCTATCACATAAGGGGTTCGGCCAGAGGCTGCTATGCCTACAACAATATCTTTGGTGGATATTTGATACGATTCAAGGTCCTTCTTTGCCAGGTTTAAATCGTCCTCTGCATTTTCTACTGCTTTTCGAATTGCCGCATCTCCTCCTGCAATAATTCCTACGACCACTCCTTGCTCCACCCCATAAGTTGGAGGACATTCAGATGCATCCACAATTCCCAGTCTACCGCTTGTTCCAGCACCAATGTAAAATAATCTTCCACCGGATTTCAGCCTAACAACAACGGCATCAATCAATTTTTCAATTTCGGGGAGAACCTTCCCAACAGCAATAGGAACAGATTGATCTTCTTTGTTGATTATAGAAAGCAACTCTAGTGTGCCCGATTGGTCAAGAGTAGTATAAGAAGAGGGAGATTCTGTGATGTTTTGCATAATTCAAAAGTAAACAGGATTTGTTATTCTTTATGGGAAAGGCCAAAAAAATTGAGGCTTTCAAAATTTCTCTGAAAGAAAAATTACAAAGAATGGCAAAGCAAAAAACAGAATAATTAGGTAGGCAAAAGCAAAAACAGGATTTTTATAACAGAGGTCGGCGAGAGATTTGGAAATTGCCAATGGAATATTTCTGATTGCCTCAACTGGATAAAATATGGCTACGCCTAAAACATTAAATATCATATGGCATATGGCAATAGCAAGCGCAGCTTCAGATCTACCAATTGCTGCCATTAATGCGGTTATGGTTGTACCTACATTGGCACCTAAAATAAAAGGAAAAAGCTTTTTTGGTGTTATTCTTTTGGTTGATGCGAGAATTACAGAAAGGGAGGTTGTAACAGAAGAGGAATGGATGGCAGCCGTGATTCCAGCGCCTGATAACAAAGAAAGAAAGGAGTTGTTAAAAGCCCCGGAAAGCCATTTTCCTCTTTTTGCATCGAGGATAAGACTTTTAAAAATGGAAGAAAGCGTGTAAATGCAGATGAAAAGCAAAACCAGTGAAAAACCAAGGATAACTATTGGTTGGGCTGCAGCTACGGATTGAATCAGGTTTGCAAATGGAGAAACCATGGACTGGTAAAAAGCAAACCATCCAACTCCAATTGCGCCCCAATTGCTCAGGTGATTCGCAAGAAACTGACTGGAAATACTCAATACATTCCATTGCATTTCCAGTGGAAAAAAAATAATTGCAGAAATCAGATTGAAAACAACGTGGCTACTTGCAGTCATAAACCCTCGTCTGAATGCTTTAGGGGTACCCAAATGGCCAAGAGAAACCATTATGCTGGTAACTGAGGTTCCAATATTTGCACCTAAAACCATTGGAACGGCTGCTTCAAGTGTCAAAAAATTTCCCGCAACCAAGGCTACAATACTAGAGGTTAAAGTAGAAGAACTTTGAATTATAGCAGTGGCCAGCATCCCAATAAACAAAGAAACCAATGGCACCCCAGTAACTTTAATGATTCCCTCTGTAAAATCTGAACCCAGACTACTACTTGCACTGGTAATGAGCTCCAGAGAAACAAGAAATAGAAACAAAACAACAAACGCCAATGCAAATTGCCCAATCTGAATCCAGATAATTGGAGATTCTTTACTTGACTGAACTTCTGCGGCTAACAATTTCTATTAAAATAATACGCAAATTTAAATATACTTATGCTCTAAAATAAGGTAAAACCAAAACTTAACGATTGGATAATATTGAAATAAATCCGGATGATTTTAAAAATTTAGTTTTTGGTCAATTGCCTGGAACTTTGTTCAATAAAATAGTAAAATTGAAATCTAAATGTGGCAATATTATCAGAAACCTCATTTCCGGATAGTTTCGACATGTTGTCTATAAAATTTGAAGTTGAATTGAGCCAACCGGCCTGGATTCCAAATCCCATTTTGTTTGGAAACCAATATTGAAGGCCAACCTGGGTTGGGAATTGAATTGAATTTTTGGAATAAGATTCATCAGGAGCCCTTGTTCTGTCCTTTTCTATCAAACTATTTCCTTCCCAATCCTTTGGGGTAAACCGCAAAAAACCAATGCCCTGGCTGGCAAAAAGCCTGAATCCTTTGTACCGAAAAAGTAAAAGCTGCAATTCGTATTGGAGACTAAATATGTTGGTTTGAAATTTGGAAACGGGTTGAATCTGGTCTGAAAATTTCGCCGGTTTGGAATAATCTCTATCCTCACCGATCACTTGTCCAAAAGTAGCTGTCAGCATGCCATTTACGAGTTTTCGCTTTTGGAAATAAACTCCAAACTGAAAACCAGGGGTCCATCGGGCATATGATTTCTGCAGACTGCCTTTATATGCCAACGCATTTGCCCCTGCCACCAGAAATTTGTTTCTAACCGAGAGGGTATCTTTAGCAAAAAGCGAATAAAACGAAGCAGATATTAATACAAATGAGATTGACCATTTCATTCTGCTAAGGAATAATAAAGTCTTGTGATAAATGTGCGAAAAATCAAAAATTTCTTTCGTTAGATTTGAATGGCAAACAATCGAAATTGGAACAAATCAAAAGGCAAAAATTTCTATTTTTTGAGTTCAAAATAGTTTTTCAAAATATTAATCCTTTTGGTTTTGAGGGTTTTCGATTTACCATTGTAAATGGATTATTTGGCAATTTCAAAATCAGATTAAAACCTGAGTCTAATCTGAACCATAAACTCCAATGAAATTTTAAAATTAAAGATGAATAAGAACCTATCCCCGGCTCTGGAAATCTTATTAATGGCTTTGATATGCTGCATAGTAGCTGGTTTTTTATTTAGATCAGATGGCGGAATTAATTTAGACACATTGGTTTATGTAAGAAATTCAATTTCATTCCCATCAGTGGAATCCAATATTTTTCCACCGGGTTATTCGATCCTTATCAAGTCATTTAATGTGATTTTAAAAGACAACTTTTGGAGCACAAAGGCAATAAACTTCTTTTTCCTGGCGTTGATCCTTGGGTTCTCATGGGTAAAAAACTTCTATTTCAAGGAAACAATTCTGGTTCTGTGTACAAAGATCGGCGTTGGTCTTTGGTCATTTTCTTACTCTGAGCCCATGTTCATTTCAATCTTGTTTTTCCAATATTATATGCTCGCCCAATATTTTGAAAAGGATAAAGTCTCAGACCTATGGCCAATTCTGATGACCATCCTGGTTTTTGGGTTGTTGCTCACCCGACACTCTGGTATATTTATATATGCCGGGTATTGGTTTGCTTTTGTTTTTCTTTTCCGGAAAAAAGGAACTGTTGTTCTTAAGGAATCATTTTTCAAATTTCTACTGTATTCGGCTTTTCTGATTTTGGCATATCTCGGTTACAACTATTTGACTTTCAATTCTTTTTTTGGAGAAAACCTCAGAGGAGCACCAGATATTACAACAGATGCAGAAAGGCTGAAACATGCTTTTCTAAACCTAAAAGGTGCTATTTCAACTTGGAATCCGTTTTATACACTCGTTCTTCAACATAATGAAAATCCTGCCTATTTCCCAATTGAAATGGGGATTTTTTCTTTAGACGTAGTCTTTGCCATTGGGCTTATCCGGGGAATTTTAAAAATGACAAAAAGTGAAGAATCTGATTTCCCAATTGTGATGGCGATTACTGGATTGGTTTTCGTTTTTTTAATGCTATTCTCTTCCTTTCAAGCTGGTATAGAAATACTTAACAACCGTCTTCTTTCTCCGGGGAGTTTTTGTTTTCTGTTTCCGTTTATTATTTACTTCCTAAAAAAATACCCGCAAAAGGGACAAGTTTTCATTGGGTTGGGGTTTATTTCCTTAGGATTTAATTTATTTATTTTACTAAAAACACCAGCCAACTATTTGGCTATCAGAGAAAAAACCAAAAACTTTTTAGAATTACATTCAGAGTCTAAATACTTTTATGTTGACAAGGATGAAATTCCAGAAACTAAATATACAATTCCATTCCTGGGAAAAGAATTCCGCTATACGCATGAAGTTCTGAAAAAAAGCTATATCAATTTACACGCACTTTCGATTCTGAAACCAGAAATCCAGGAAATACAGGAGATTAAGCCTGAAATGAAAAAATCGGAAATCATTCTTAATTCTGAATTGTAAGGTATTAAAATCCAGGTCTTTAAAATTTCCTTATACCTTTTGGTTTGGATTATTTATCCAGAATTTCGTGCAGTTTTGAGAGATTTGGTGAAATAACAATCTCGATTCGTCTGTTTCTCATCTTTGCTTCCTCGCTCATTGAAATGTCAAGAGGATAGAATTCACCTTTGCCGGTAGCTGAAATCCTTGAGCCGGAAACACCTCGCATGTACAAAGCCCTGGCCACAGTAGCGGCCCGAAGTGAACTAAGATCCCAATTGTCTTTAACGGTAGATGCTGATTTGGTTGGTTGTTTTTTAGCTGATGCTTTACTTTTTTTAACTGGGGCTGAAGTAGCTGGTTTAAAAGGGCTTATATCAGTGTGTCCTTCTACCGAAACCTGAAGTTCCGGATTCTGAATGAGCACCTGCGCTACTTTTAGCACCGCATCAGCCCCGGCAGGTTGAAGGGAATAGCTACCTGTATTGAACAATGTAGCATTTGGCAAAACCACATATACCTTTCCATCTTTCTGGCTTACCTGCAAGTTGGAGTTGTTTAAGGTAAGAAGCGCAGCCGTCATTTTAGATTTGAACTCCATCATGGCTTTATCTCTTGCAGCAAGTTGGCTTTCCATCTCTTTTATCCGGTTGTCTTTTGCACCCACATCCTGATTGAGTCGGGTAGTTTCTTCTTTCTTTTTATCCAATTCAGCCTGAGCAGCAGTAATTTGAGCTTTCATTTCAGAAAGCTCCTTTTCCTTTTTCAGTATGTCAGCCTCCTTTCGCTGGATTTCTTTCTCAGTAAATCCTCTTTCATTGCTGGAGTTTGCCAAAAGAGAATTGTAGCTTTTATCCAACCGGTCATATTTATCAAAAACATCATTAAGCAATTGCTTATTTTTCCTGTACATGGCCCCACTTTGGGCAGAATCAAGTTTCAGTTTGTTTGTCTCATCGATAAGCGTCTTGTTTTCCTTATCCAACCGAATGACATCAATTTTAGCTGATTCTGCTTTTTTCAAGGCTTCATCCCTTTCATTTCGCAAACTGGAAATTTCAATACTTAGTCTGTTGTATTTTAACTGGCTAACACATGATTGAAGTGCCAGAAAGGAAAAAATGGCTACCAATCTAAGGGTATTTACACCTGAAAAAATGTTATTAATCATGGTATTTTCTTTTGGTTATTGTAGGCCCCGGCATCTGGTCTGACCAATGGGGCAATGGGTCTTCTGTTTCCTAAAATATCAGTTTCTAAATACCCTTTTAAAGTTGCATCGCTAATCACTGACGAAAAAATAGATTTTGCCCCGGTCAGGCTAAGTCCTGTTCCGAAAACATTCAAATCATCAAGTGTATCAGGTGCAAGGTAATAATTAAGAGGTTTCAGAAACCTAAAATTCGAGGGTGCCTTTTTTTTTTTTTTTTTCATTATCCCATCAGCGATAAAATATGAATTTTGCCTGGACCTTATGATGTTATTAAAAAAAGTAGTGTCAAACGGAGTTCCGATAACTTTTTGTTCACCAAAGGCGATCTCCTCTTCTTCGCTGCCAAAAATAATGTTGTTAACGGCCTTCACTGTTAGTTTACCGCCGTATGTTGTTTCTGTTCTGGAGTCTGGGATATTATCGGCAAATATGACCTGAAACTTTCCATCTCTTTGAAAAGGATTGTTGCCACTTAATCCAAAAGTATTGTGATACATTTCATAATCTCCTCCCTGAAGACCACCAAAACCAGCCTCACCACAATCTGCAAACTGGTTGTTTATCGCAAGAATACCGCTTTTAATTCCTAAAATACCATAATCAGAAATATTCTGGATAAAGGAATTCCTAAGCAATAAAAATGCATTTCCACGGGAAGGATCCGCCAGCAAGCCTACTTCTCCAACCTGGATTCCCCGAAAAGCATTTTTAACCACTACATTGCTAAAAACCCCATTGGCGCCGTCCATTATCAGAATTCCGCCCCATTGACCGGGAACGGTATTGTAGTAAGACTCTCGCCTTGTCCCCTGGAATACAATAGGTTGATCGAAGTTTCCCTCTGCCCTAAGTTCGCCCCTGACAATGAGAAACGCAGCGTTATAACCATATATTTTGGCACCTGGCTCTATGGTTAAGGTACAATTGGGTTTCACAGAAACTGTATCAAAAATTATAATGGGTCGGTCTTTCTTCCAGATTGTATTACATTCTATCGACGTATTCTTTAGATAAATGGCATCCTGACCATATGCAATAATTACTACATTCTGCTTTTCTGCTCTTCCCTGAACTTCAAAAACCAAATTATCCTCGACGACAAAAGGAAGATCATTGTTCTGCGGATTGATCTTTGCAGATAAAAGCACATAAACGGAATCTTTTCCCTCAATGGTTAAATCATTTACCCTGGTTGGCCCTGATCTTCCATTGATAATAAAGGAAAAAGGAAATTGTCCATTTACACCATTAACATATACGGAACTGATTTTTAGTGCTTTATCGTTTGGATTAAAAACTCTGATTCTCAGTGTTGGTGTCTTAAGGTCAGTAAAAACGGTATCAAACCAAAAAGTATCCGAAGAAAACACAAGACCTTTTCCAGGCGAAGGGTCTAACTTTTCGCTTTCGATTTTACAGGAAGAAAATATTGCAACAAAGGCTCCAAGTGCAATTAAAAATTGGAAAAAATTACTTTTCATATTTTGTTAATTCTAACCTTCCAACTGAAAACCGTTAAAAAAATTCAAAATTATTTAGGCTTCCGATCCCTCCTTTAATTTCTCAGCATTCTCTGCGATTCTGAGTTGAGCTATAAATTCTCCAACATCTCCATCCATCACATTGGTAAGGTTGTAGACTGTTAAATTGATTCTATGATCTGTGACTCTTCCCTGGGGATAATTGTAAGTCCTTATTTTTTCTGACCGGTCGCCACTCGCCACCATGCTCCTTCTTGCCTGGGTTACTTCAGCATTTTTCTTTTCCCACTCACGCTCATACAATTTGGCTCTAAGCATGGCCATTGCCCTTTCCCTGTTTCCAAGTTGGGATCTTTCAATCTGACACACAACCACAATTCCGGAAGGTTTGTGCGTAAGCTGCACCTTGGTTTCAACTTTGTTCACATTCTGGCCTCCGGCCCCACCTGATCTGGAAGTTTGCAACTCGATATCAGCTGGATTAATTTCCACATCAACCTCCTCGGCTTCGGGCAACACCGCAACTGTTGCCGCTGAAGTATGTACTCTTCCCTGGGTTTCGGTTTGAGGTACCCTCTGCACCCGATGCACGCCGGATTCGAATTTCATTTTTCCATAGACATCATCGCCCTGAATACCTGCTGAAATATCTTTATAACCGCCTGAAGTGCCTTCCGTGAAGTCCAGAACCTCGAATTTCCAGCCCATGGTTTCAGCATATCTTTGGTACATCCGGAATAAATCTCCTGCAAAAATCGCGGCTTCATCTCCACCAGTTCCACCTCTTATTTCAAGAATTACATTTTTGCTGTCCAAAGGATCTTTTGGGATCAGCATTTCACGTAGTTTTTCCTCCAACTCTTTTTCAACAGGCTCCAGCTCATCGAGTTCTGCCTTAGCCATTTGCCTGAAATCTTCATCCTTTTCTGTTTCAAGAATCTCTTTGGCACCCTGTATTTTGGACAATACATTGGTATATTCATCATAAACGGTAACTATTTTTTCAAGGTCTTTGTATTCCTTCGAAAGCTGGGAAAACCGCTTCATATCGGCCATGGCATCAGGCTGGGTAAGCAATTCGCCCACCTCCCTGAATCGATCCTTAATGCCGTCAAATTTTTCTGTCATAATCTATTGAGCATGCAAAGGTAAACGGAGGAGAGCGAGCAACCAACCATTTGACCGACACTTCTTTGGAATTAAACATTTATTGACCGCATATTTGTACTTCTAATGTCATTCGAAATTCATTTACCGCTCTTTGAAGGGCCTTTTGACTTGCTGCTTTTTTTTATTGAGCGGGATGAACTGGATATTTATGATATCCCAATTGCACAAGTTACCAACGATTTTAATTTATATCTCCGTAAACTGGAGGAGATGAATCTTGAAGTGGCCAGCGATTTTATTCTTGTGGCCGCCCAATTGATTAAAATTAAAGCAAGAATGTTGATTCCAAGGGCAGAAATCAATGAATCGGGTTTAGAAATTGACCCAAGGGAAGAACTTGTTCAACACCTTCTGGAATACAAAAAATACAAAGAGGCGACCAGGAAACTTGCTGAAAATGAGTCGGATAGGATTGCCCGATATGAAAGAGGAAATATAGAATCTGAACTCAAATCTTTGCTTGAGGGTAAGGAAGATGAGTCAGAATGGGAATCTTTGGACCTGTATAAACTGATGAAAGTTTTTCACAAAGTCATGCATCGGTTTGAAGTTGAAAGCAATGCGCCCAAGCATGTGGTGGTTCAATATCCCTATTCAATTGAAGGGCAAAGCAATTTTATTAAAGAAAAACTAAGGTTAGGCACCCAGATTGCGTTCACTGACCTGGTAGAACTGATGCCACAAAAGATTGCCGTTGTTTTTAATTTTCTGGCCATTTTGGAATTGATTCAATTGCAAACCATAGAAATTGTGATTGGGGAAGGATTCAATAATTTCTGGCTCAGATTAAAAGACGAAACCAATACCCAGATTCCAGAAGAAGCCAATCCCCAGTCCGGATTTTTATAAAACTTTATTTATCTAATTTCATGACAATGGATTGAAAACCCGGGTTTTCGGCATAGGGTTGAAATTCAGGTTGTAAGCGGATTCTTTCCTTTTCTTTAAAACCAAGGTCCAAAGCCTCGGATAAAAATTCTAAAACCTTATCCGGATTTTGCACCCTGGCGGCTAAAACTGCCCGTAAATATGCCTGTTCAGGATTTTGAGGGTCAGATAGATGATAGATTTCCAGTATTTTTTCTGCAAGGTTATTTTCCTGTTGAAGCAAAGCTCTGTTGGCGAGGCTATAAGAAGCCAAAGAAAAATATCCCAATAATCTATCCTGAACATTGGGTGATGGATGTCGCGTATGGGCCTTCAAACCGGCAATTTCCTTTTTCCACCAATCCAGATTTTCATCAAAAAAAGCGGGATTATAAAACTCTTTCAACTGCAATTCTTCCATTAGTTCCTGGTCCCTCTTCTTTTTTGCAGCTAAAAATCCGGGCGATTTTTGAAGTGTTTTCAATCGCTCATCCTCCAATTCAGGCCTTTTTAAATCCCTGGCCAAAAACCTGGATTCCAAAAGAACTGATTCTTTTTCAAGCAGATCTTTTGTTCTTCTGCTTTTCAAAAAAAGCTCCACAAGCCTTATTTCCAAAAGACCCGAACGTGGCCTTTCTCTCAATTTAATCCATTGCAAAGCAGATTGAAATTCAAGAGGTACCGGCCATTCATGTTTTCCATTCCATATTTTTAAATAGTGATTTTGGGTGTCAGGAATCCTTTCATCGAAATTAACCAAATCGGCATAATTCATATCCATGTTACCTGCGAATCCATAAACAGGCTTGTCCTGAATTTCATTTGCAGGAGGGGCGCCGGAATAAATAAATCCTTGAATCTGAGGTATATAATTTGAAAGATCCAAGGCAACTTTTGCACCACCGGAAAAACCAGAAGCATAAAATCTTACCTTTTTAAAACCTGAAAATTTAGTAACCTGCTCCATCATTTGGGAAGCGATCTGTCTGGTTTGACTAAAATCCTTGCCATTTTTGGATTGGTTAGACCCTACAAAAAAAACAGACTCCTTCTCCCCTATTTCTTTGTATAAGTTCAACGGAACTTTTCCACTTCCCTGTGGGTCAAAAAATAACAAGCAAATGGCAGAGTCGTTTCCTTCGATCGAAGAAGGTAAATAATAGGCAATAGACTCATTTTCAACTACCTGACCAAAAACCCAAAGCGATGCCGAATCCCTTACAATTTCATTTTGATTAGGTGCTGTCGTTGCTTCTTCCACCGTTTTTGATTTCTGAACCTCTTTGCAGGAAACCAGGAGAAGAATAAAGATAAAAAACTTCATACTGTCTATTTGAAAACGAATTTGTGGCACATAAAAGTAAGGAGCGAAAATTTTGATTTAGATTGTCAAAGCAATAGCTGCAAATAACCAAAACAAAATATGAATTTTTTATTGAAAACTTCCTGGATTATTCAGCGGTTTTTTAGTTTGACTCTCAAACTTTTACCAAAAAGGGAAGTGGAAGACCATACAAGGGTTGAGATAAAATTTTAAAAAGAAAAGGTCCTTTCGCTTTTCCTCCAGGTCACTTTTGGTCACTTGCCAGATTTTTTGTTGGTAGTTTGGTAAGAAATGGCCTAATTTTCCCGTCTCAATTTTTTTTTCATTTCCATGACAATGACTCTTCCTGAAGAAATACTTGGTAAAGTAAATCTTTGGCTTTCTGATGAATTTGATGCCCAAACCAGAAGCACAATCCAAAATTTAATGGATGAATACAATGAAAATGAACTTACAGATTCATTTTATAAAAATCTGGAATTTGGAAC
>JAIXQU010000124.1 GCA_027485575.1 Cytophagaceae bacterium | reverse complement strand
TTTCAGCAACAGCCGTAGGCGTTTGCGCAAAACCAAATTGCAGCCAGCAAAGCAAAGCAAGGATAAGGATTATAGAAATTCGTTTCATAAAGGCAGGGTGAAATTACAGAAGGCAAGAAGGAGAAATAAAATGATACTTTCCTATCAAACGAAAGTGGTAGCAATTGGATTTTATCTGGTTCCTTACTCCTGATTCCCAACTTTTGATTTTTAAGTTAAAACTTTCAACTTTTGCCTGATTCCCAACTTCCAACTCCTAATTCCTAATTCCTGACTCCCAACTTTTGAATTTTGAGTTATAACTTTAAACTTTTTCTCATTCCCCCACCATTACAAAAGCACCCCAGTAAAAAGGCTCCGGGTATTTGGCTTTCAGTTCTTTCTGGGCTTTCAAAAATGCGGAGCGTTTGTTCAGGCTTGCTGACGGCTTTGAGCCGTCGGACGCCCATCCCAACCAATTCTTATAAAAACTCACCATCAATTCCTGCGTAGCCTGATCGCTTACCTTCCATAAACTCATGATGATGGATTTTGCCCCGGCAACCTTAAAAGCCCGCTGCAAACCATACACGCCTTCGCCATTTTTGATTTCTCCCAGGCCGGTTTCACAGGCAGAAAGAACAACCAGATCCGTGTTGTCGAGGTTGAGGTTCATGGCCTCGTAGGCAGTGAGGATGCCGTCTTCTCCTGTTTCATTCTTTTCGCCTTTGAGCGTATTGCCAGCTCCTGCCAGCATAAGTCCGGATCGCAACAAAGGATTGCTGCCTTTGGTGGTATCGGGCTGGAAAAATCCATGCGTGGCCACATGAAGCAATCTTGGTTTGTAGGATTCTTTGATGTTTTCTTCTATGGCCGACTCACCAGTGTAGTTTTTTACTTCCCAACCTTTTTCATTGAGAATGCCCGCAATTTTATCTACTTCTGTTTTGGTGCCGGGAAGTTCGGCAAGCGAGCCTGTGGATTTCAGACTAAGGCCATAAATCAATTCCGGACTTTTCCGCTCTGAAACGGCGGCAATCTGGCCGGTTTGGTTTGTGTAATAACTTGGAAAGCCAACCAGTTCTGCCAGTTTGTTGTCTTCTTCCACCAGCGATGGATTCACAATGTCCTTGGTAACAGTTACAATCCGTATGTCTTTTTCCTCCAGCAAGTACTTTTTGGTTTTGGGGTTGAAAAGGGTGTTCAGATTGAGGTTGTGGTACACCCCGTCAGGTGAAAAGAAAACCCTTTTTGAGCCTTCAAGCCTGGCTCCTATTTTTTCCCAGAATTGCTGGTAGGATTTATTGTCATCAAGCTTATTTTTAATCAAATTCTGGTAATACTTCAGGTATTTACCTTCCATGTCATTGCCGTTTTTCAGAACCACCATTTCGGGAATGATGGATTCGGGTTTTACAATCAGAGCCGCATAGTAAATGGTATCGGTGAGGCCTTTTACTTTATACACGGGTTTCTTTGGGTCGCTGGTGTCGGTTACGGTTTTTTCGATGCCAAACTTTTTTACCCGGACTATTTCAACGGCGGCCTCTCCCGGCTTGAGTGCTTTTTGCACATCCTTCCAGTTGATCAGTTTTTTATCGGCCAGTTTAGCAAAATTTTCAGAGCGGAGGGAAAGTTCTTTTTCCATTTTCTCGGTTTTAGCTTGAAGGGAATCCAGGCCGGCCAGTTCGGTCGAATCGGTGGACTGGAACAATTTGTTAAGTTTGTTCTGGTTGGTTTCCCATTCGTCAAACAATCGGTTCAGTTTTTTATCGCCCGCTGTTTTGATCCGGTGTTTCCATTTGGCTGAATTGTTAAGCAGCAGGCCTTTGGTGGCCAGCTGGTCGTTGTATAAATCGGCGGCAATTGCCCTTTTAGCAGCATATCTGGCAATGCAAAAAGATTTGAACATTTCCTGAGAGGCGGAAACCTTTTTTTCATAAAACTGCGTCTTTTCATTGTCGGACAGAAATGGAAAATAGCGTTGAATCTGGGCTTGTTTTTTCGCATTCCAATCCAGATAGCGTCTTTCGGCTTTCTCCATTTGTCCCTGGCTAAAATGTAACTGGCCCAAACTGGAAATAGAAACAGCCACAATCGGGTGATTTCCCCCCTGGGCTTTTTTGTGGATTTCCAAGGCTTGTTGGTAATAAGGTTCGGCCTTGGCATAATTGCCTATATTATGATACAAAGCCCCAAGGTTGCCTAGTCCATTTCCAACACGCAGGTGCTCTGGCCCCAGGGCTTTTTTGAGGATTTCAAGGGCTTGTTGGTAATAAGGTTTGGCCTTGGCATAATCGCCCATATTCTTATACAAAACTCCAAGGTTGTTGAGTGACGCTGCCAGATCAGGATGGTTTTCACCAAGGGCTTTTTTATTGATTTCTAATGCCTTGAGGTGATAAGGCTCTGCTTTGAGGTAATTGCCTATATCCATGTACAAAACCCCCAGATTGTTTATGGCATCAGCCACTTCCGGGTGGTTCTCACCCAGAGCTTTTTTCGTGATCTCAAAAGCCTGAAGATAATATTGCTCAGCTTTGGGGTAATCGCCCAAATGCAAGTACAATGAACCCAGAAGGAGAAGCAGAGTGGGAACTTTAAGGTGGTTCTCACCTAGGGTTTTTTTGAAGATTTCTAATGCCTGCAGGTAATAAGGCTCAGCTTTGGGATAATTGCCCATTTCAACATACACCGCCCCAAGGTTGGCTAAGGAAGCAGCCACATTCGGGTTGTTTTCCCCCAATGCCTTTTTCCTGATTTCTAATGCCTGCAAGATATAAGGCTCAGCTTTGGGACAATTGCCCATATACTTGTACAAAGCCCCCAGGTTGTTGAGCAAAGTCGCCACATCCGGGTGGTTTTCCCCCAGGGCTTTTTTGCGGATTTCCAATGCCTGGAGGAAATAAGGCTCTGCTTTGGAGTAATTGCCTATTTCCAAATAAAAAATCCCCAAATTGTCTAAGGAAGCAGCCACATCAAGGTGGTTTTCCCCCAAGGCTTGTTTTCGTATTTCCAAAGCCTGGAGGCAATAAGGCTCAGCTTTGAGGTAATTGCCCATTTTCCAATACAAAATCCCCAGACTATTGAGCGAACTCGCTACATCCGGATGGTTTTCTCCCAGGGCTTTTTTTCGGATATCCAAAGCCTGAAGGTAGTAAGGTTCCGCTTTGGGGTAATTGACCATATTCCAATACAAGAGGCCCAGGTTGTTGAGGGAAGCGGCCACATCGGGGTGGTTTTCTCCCAGAGCTTTTTTTCGGATTTCCAGACTTTGAAGCAGTATAGGTTCAGCTTCCAGGCTTTTACCAGTTCGGTTTAATGCATTTCCCAATGAACTCAAGACCCTTCCATAATCAGCTGTCTTTTCCTTTTTTTCTTTTTTGAGCTTTACTTCCCATTGCTCTGCAAAAGGCTTTACTTTGGCCCATTGCCTGGCCTTTTCGTATTTATCAATCGAATCCTTCAGCGGGTCTTGTTTTTCAGCAACAGCCGAAGGTTTTTGGCCATAACCAAATTGCAGCCAGCAAAGCAAAACAGGGATCAGTAATATTGAAATTCTTTTCATTTAAAAAGGGAGAAATAAACATTGCAAGAATAGGAAAAATTGGGGGCAATTTCCTTAGTGGCAAAAGATTTTTTAGCTTTAAACCGTCCCGATAATTTTGAGCTATCGGGACGGTGGCTATGGCTTGCCCCGTACAATTTAAAACCTTAAATTTGTAATTTCAAGATCATTGAAATGAAAAGATTTGAACCGAGCATGCCATCCATCATTCAACTTTGTTTGCAGCATAAAGTGAAATCGCTATATGCGTTTGGTTCGGTTTTAACCAATGCATTCAAGCCCGAAAGTGACATAGATCTCATTGTAGATTTTGCCAATATGGAAGTAGAGGATTATGCTGATAACTATTTTGATTTTAAATTTTCTCTTGAGAAAGTTCTAAACAGACAGCTTGACTTACTGGAAGAAAAGGCCATTAAAAATCCATTTTTCAGAGACAAACTCAATCAGCAAAAGCAACTCATTTATGGAAACTGATGGCAAAATATGGCTTTATGATGTTCTGAATGCCATTATGGAAATTGAAAGTTTTTTTCTGGACCAGCCCAAAACATTTGAAATCTACAAAACAGATATTCGCACAAAGCGAGCCTTAGAAAGAAATGTTGAAATTATCGGGGAATCATTAAACCGTATTTTGAAACTTGATCCAACCATCCAGATTACATATTCAAGGCAAATAGTAAATACCCGAAACAGAATTATCCATGGGTATGATTCTGTTTCTGATGAAGTGATGTGGGGCATTGTAGTGAAACATTTGCCAGTTTTGCAGGCAGAGGTTGAATTGTTGTTACAGGAATTTTAGAATTTCTCTTATTTTCAAGTTTGCTGGGTTGAATTTTATAAATATGGTATTTGGTTCCCTCAAAACTCATTCTTTTCCAAAACAAAAATAACCCCGAACGAGACCATCCGGAGGTTTTCAACTGTACAACTAAACAAATTTTTTATGCCGGATCTACTGGTTTGTCCTTCGGTTTCCTGGGCAAGGTGTAGACTACATTGGCAGCAATGAGGATATTCAGTTCGTTGATAAGTTTTTGATAGGCCTCCGTTGGTTGTTTGTCTGCTTTTGCAGTCCTTCCCCTCGGTCTGTGGCTCTTTTTCCTCGGTCTGTGGCTCTCAGCCCGAATTGTGTTTTGGGTGCTGCAGACCACGGTGGAAAACTGAAAAACAAACCATTCAACCCAAAAGATACTATTTTGAATAGAGGCTGGAAGCCTCACAATAAACCGAACGAGGCGCAGCCTCCCCCGATTTGAATTACAACTCCCAAATCCCCCTTATTCCTGATTCCCGATTCCTAATTCCTAAATCCTAAATCCTGACTCCCAACTTTTGATTTTTAAGTTAAAACTTTCAACTTTTGCCTGATTCCTAATTCCTAAATCCTGACTCCCAACTTTTGAATTTTGAGTTAAAACTTTAAACTTTTCCTAACATCCCCCATTCGATGAAAACGGAATTTCAATCTCCTGTTTTACTTTTTGGCCTTTGGCATTTTTTGCGGGTTTCCATTCAGGCATTTTTCTGATGATTTCCAGCAGGAATTTGTCCACTTTGGAAACACCAGTGGTTCGCGAAATTCTGTGATTACTCATTCGGCCATCTGTATCAACTACAAATTTTACAGAGGCATCCTGCAGAAACTGGTCTTTGGGCAAGGTTGGCATGTTTTTACCCATATTTTTAAGCAGATATTCGCTAAGCGATGGTAAACCTCCGGGAAATATTGCCTCGGTTTCTGGGACTACTTTCACCACAAACTCACCTTCTTTTACCAACTCCTCTTTGTCACTCAAATCGTACGCGTGGTTTTTATACATGAACCTGATTTTCACCCGTATTTCAGAATCCTGGTCAGCGTTTTGAATATTGCGTTTTTGCTCTTTGGTGAGTATTTCATTTTTTCCAATGGCGGTGGCAGATTTTCCTTTGGTAAATGTCACAATTTCAACCGATTGGTATATAATGATGTTGTCAAAATCCTTTTGAAGGAAGTTGTATTTGGCATTCAAAATGCCGCCATAAGAATTGAGCTGGCTGCTAACCAGAAATAGGTTCTGTCGGTTGAGAAGCGTATTTAAATGCTGTCTTTGCCTCGAGGGAAGCTCCAGCTGCCGGCAAAAATCCGGGTTTAGGTCATGGATGGTTTTGGCCAGTTGAAGCTTTTCTGTTTTAACAACTGGACGAATGGTTTGGTCAAAATTTAATTCCGGATTCTGAGAAAAACCAAGTAGTGAAACCAGAATTTTAAAGATGGATAAGATGCTCGCTTTCATTGTTTTGTTGAATAAATGTAGAATAGAATTTAACCGAATATCAAAAATTAAAAGTCAATTAACAACCACCATTGCCAACATAAAATACAAAGTCCTGTTTTACTTTTTGTCCACTGGTATTTTCCGCTGGCCGCCAATAGGGCATTTCATTTATCATCTTCAATAGCTTTTTGTCTACCTTTTCCTCACCAGTCGATTGAGTAACCTTTGCGTTTATGGCTTTTCCGCTTTCGTCAATGGTAAATGTAACTTTCGATTGTTTTTGATTTTCAAAGCAGCTTTTTGGAAGACTTTGAATGCCGCTTCCAAAAAGATATGTGTCCAGATTAGGCCTTCCTCCAAGGTACTCTGCTTCTTTCTCAGGCACGACAGTAACCTTATAATGCATTTTTTTAACAGAAACCTCGTTGTTGACAGGGTTTTTGAAAAGGTATGAAACATTGATTTCTACATCTGTGCCCAGGTCTGCAGCCTTCAAAAGGTTCTTTTGTTCCTCATTTAAGGTGTCGTTTTCTCCTTTTGCTGTTTGGCTTTTCCCTGAACTGGTACTGATGAGTTCAGTAGAAACATAACTGGTAATCCAACCGGAAGGATACCCTTTGGC
>JAIXQU010000039.1 GCA_027485575.1 Cytophagaceae bacterium | reverse complement strand
TCTAAAGTGACCGGGGTATCATTGACAAAGGCCCTGCTTTTTCCTCCCGGAAGTATCTCTCTTCGAATAATGGTTTCGTTCTCATTTTCGATTTCAAGAATAGAAAGTTCATTGTTTAATCTTAGTTTTTCATCTGAAAACCAGGCTTCGATAATGCACTTTTCTTCAGGGTTTCTCAGAGATTTCAAATCTGCCCTTTCTCCTGCAATAAGATCCAGGGCCCCCATCAAAATCGACTTTCCTGCACCTGTTTCCCCGGTTACAATGTGTAGCCCTGCCTGAAAATCTAAGTCTAGTTGGTCTATGAGGATATAATTTCGAATAGATAAATGCTTAATCATAAACCAGTTTTAAACAAGCCTTCTTTTCATTCAGGGCTTTTGGCTTGGCAAATTTGCCAAATTGGAAATAAAAAAGCTAAATTATTAAAAACGGGAGATGAAGTCTCATTCAGATTACAACCGGATATATAAAAAATAACAGGCCTTTTATTGCTTTAGCAGACGCAACGTTTGGCTATCTGAGGAGGATTTAACCCGAACAAAGTAATTTCCAGCTGGCAAAAACTGTATATTTTCTTCCATCTCAAAAGAATTCGAAATGAAGTTAGCCATTGGCCTTCCCAGAACATCCACAATTTCAATATGGGTTTCCTGGGTAAGACCAGAAATCCTGAATTTGTCAGAAGCCGGATTCACAACCTTGATTGTGGATGGGCCTGGATTTTGATTGCTACAAATTGCCTTTAATTCTAAAGCAGGATTGCTCTGGCCTATTTCGAACTGACTTAGTTTATAAATCAAATCCTTTGAACTGCAAGCCTCTGGTAAATGCTGAAAGCTATATGTAAAACCTTTGTATTCAGTACCTTTAGGCTGAAACTCGCCAATGGGGGCAAACTCCTTTCCATCACAGGAATAGCTTAAAACAAATTTCTCACAGTTGACTTCTGAAGCTGTTTTCCACTCCAGATTTACCTTTTTATTATCGTTGGATTTTTTTGCCTGAAATGAAGTTATTTTTACTGGCAAGACATCATCACTCCCTACAAGCGTTTTTGTTGAAACATAAAACTCTGAAAATGAGCTCACCACAAATTCCAGAAAATATCCGCCTGCGGTTGGAACTTTCAGAACCTGCCCTGGAGGAATAAATTCATGGCTTCCAAGTATTTGTGAGTTGTTGGCCACAGATAAATCTTCGTTTGGCCCATCGTATTTGTAGACACCAAGCTGTTGAAAAGAAACTAAAGTTGGATCTGCCTCCTGGAGCTTTTTCAATTCCAAATCCTGGATAAACAGTCTTACCTTAATAGGAGTTGTTGGTTGAAATTCAGGCTTAATGTAAAAATTCCGGTCCAGATAAGGGGTGTAATCGAAAAATCGCAAATCCCCTTCATTCTTTTTCATTTTAAGTTCAATGTCTCCAAGTTCGGTCCGCTTTTCAACTTCTGCCACCATATCTGTACCATTCCCAAATTGAATCCACTCCGCATTTCCAGATTTCAAAACAGATTGCTCAAATATACTGTCATTCAATATTTCAACTGATTTTTCAATATGAATATCATCAATCCCAATGCCTTCATAAGATAAACTAATATCTGAATTAAAGGCGAATCGAAATCTGACACTTCCCTTTTCTTCAATGTTTAAATTGTTAACCTTTATGCTGTTTACAGACCAGTTATTTCTCAGGCCATTCCACTGGTGAGAGTCATGGCTATACCAGTTGGTTCCTTCTCCTTTCATTCCCAGCGTTTTCCAGATAAAGCCATCTTCACTCATTTCCAACTTTACGAAATCGTAATCTTCTTCCAATTGAAATATAGAATTAAAACTGAACTGAAAATCATCTCCTAAATCTGAAATATTAAAACAAGGAGATTCAAGATATGAACTCTCATTTGGATTATAATTTCCGGTAAGGTTGGTTGCCCAGATCTTTGAATCATTTGCAGCGGTATCAATAACTGTCATATTCTGCCCAGGTTGCCCCCACTCCCAACTACTTTTTGTGCCATAGGTTTTCCAATTGCCATTGTCACTCTCAAATCCTTGATAATAAGGAAATTTAGAAATCTTCGGCAAGATAAAAACAGACAGATTTCGAACGGTATCATTGCCGGGATAGGTGTCATTTTGTGACCTAACCCAGATTTTAAATATTAATTTTCCAACCAAAGCTGATGAGATGGAATCTGAAAATTCAAAATCAAGCGAATCATTGGCCAAAATCTGAGGTACTACTCCAGAAACATGAGCTTGTCCAAGAATTTCATACCCAACATTGATTCCTGACAAAACGGTGTCAGAATTGTTCAATAACCTAACCTTAACTCTCTTTATTTCGCTTGTGTTCACACAGCCATCTGTTGGTCCAAGTAATTTGTGGATTACAACATCTTTAGAAGGAACAGCCAAAAGAATATTGTCAATCGCATATCCTCCGGCAACTGGGATATCTGATGGCCGCTGACCACTAAAACTAAATTTTATTTGAAATGAAGAAGTTAAGTTTTCTCCACCTAAAAAATTGGCAAGATTGAGGCCTATAAAAGATTTAACCTGGTTGGAAGTATAGGTTTCCTGAGAGAAATTCACAACCTCAATCCAATTTTGGGTCTCAGAGGCCCTTACCCAAATTGAGTTGCCAGTAGCTTGTGTGCCAAATGGAAGCCAATCGAAATCCAGAGTTAATTTATCTGTCTGGGCATATTGGCTCAGATTTAAGGTAAATACCAAATCCGAATTTCCTTTTTTTCCATCCACTTTAGACTTGTCTAAGACCAAAGATCTTGTTCCAAAATAAGGTTGGTTATTTCCTAGTATAGATTTTAAGCGGGCATTGTTGGTGGAAGAAAATTCCATAAAATCCGCACCATCAAAAGAAAAACTATTTTTATCGATAGAAATATTAGCCAATGATTCTGAGTTAAAGGACCACGGCAGTGTCAAAGCCGGATTAGCAAGTTGCTTAAAATCATGGTTTAACAAGTTGTTTTCAATGTTTTGATCTCCCGGAAAATCTAACCAGACTTTGAGATTAAACAATCCAGCCAAATTGGAAGCAGCAACCTGGGGTAAAACCACATTTGTATTTTCACCCGGTTGAAGATTTGCCATATAATTAAACTGGAAAATCTGACCCCCATTCAATTGATAACGCACCACCGCCATTTGAGAAATTGGGTTAGAGCCAAAGTTTCTGACAACTACCGTGGCTGGAGCCTGATTAGAATGAGTGGGCGTTTGAAGTCTTGTCGATTTTGGACTGATAATTTCCACCAAACCCATATCCTGGGTCCATGGGCAAATCCCTGTTGAAGAAGGGGTTCCAATCTTTCCATCTGATTGGATACCAGCAATCTCTCCAAACCACGGCTTTACTGAAAAGCCATATCGGGTGTTGTTGTCCAACTGGTTAAACATAAAGCTATTGCCAGAAACAAAAGCCTTTGAAATCCACGTGCCAAGTGCCAAATCAAGGGTTAAAACTTCATATTTTGTTGCACCCGGAATTTGATTCCAGGTCAGAGAAGCCGATTGATTGCAAGTCTGTAGATTTAAAACAGGACGATTTGAGATGAATAAGCTGGTCACGTTGGAATAAATAGTCCCAAACAAACCCACAGCTTTTAATCGATAAAATCTTTTTTCAAAGTTAGAACCCGTAATGGCTATGGTTTGAAATTTAGAATTTGAATTTGAAATGTTAGCCACCTGTGAAAATCCGGAAATGGAATCCAAGCTTGCCTCTAAAGTCATGCTTGTGGGTGTAATTTCAGAAATATCCCACTGAAAATCAAAGCTTTGTCCAGAATTCAAACCCAAATTTGGAATGGGTGAAGTCAAAACAAGTTCAGGCAATTGCCATTCATAACAAATCCAGTATTTTTGGTTAGGACCGGAAATGTTGCCCGTATTAACTTTAACGGTAATGATTTCATTGCCATTCACAGGCAAGCTAACCTGCTCGATATTATTCAAACTATCGATACCTCTGGTTGCAGGCAGGTTGACCTTTGAAGGTTCTGAATTTAAAACCCAGGGTTGAAATGAAATCCCAGCACCATTTAATACTTTTAAATCAAGATTGTTGATCAAGGCCTTTGTGGATCCTGGCACTCCAGCCGGGTCAGTCCAGGAAAGCATAACCTTAACTCCCTTCGCATTGGAAGGTGCCACTAAGGTAATTTGATTCAACCCACCAGAAACAATGGAACCACTTCTAAATTGCTGATTTACAATCGCATTCTTCCCCTTTCTCGCGTTTACACGTCCAAATCCATTGGAAAAATCCACATTGGCATTTCCTAAATCGTCTGCCGTATTACAAACCAAAGCTTTCAATAAAGAAGCATCTGGTAGATTGTTGTTGTATATTCTTTTGTATTGTTCAGTCAGCAAAGCCAAAACCCCGGTTAATACGGGAGCAGCCATTGAAGTACCGCCTTTTTCCCCATAAGAATCAAAAGGAACTGTGGACAAGATTTCATTTCCATTGGATACAATTTCTGGCTTCACCCTTCCATCTTTTACAGGCCCTTTGGAACTAAACCAGGCCGGAAGATCTCCTTTTGTTATCGAACCTACAGTTATTACATTTTTTGCCGCCTGATACCCTTCTGATATATTGTTAAATCCTGAAACATAGCCACCACAAGTAGCATATCCCTGATTTCCTGCAGCAAATACATGCAAAAGATCGGGCTGATTACTCATCTGGGCATCAATAAAAGAAGAGGAGGAAGAGTAATTGCCAGCCCTGCCACAGTTCAGGTTAACGCCATAAGAATTGTTGGTTAAATTGACACCAAGATTTTGCCTTAATCCAGCTGCCGTAGAAATAACCGCTGAAGTTTGAAGGTTATACACTTTGACTCCTGGCGCTACACCTTTGCGCTCTTTTTGAAGCAAACCTTTTCCGCCAATAATTCCTGTGACATGGTCCTGGTGATCACCAAACGACCCGATTTTTGTTGGTGTTAGATTTTGCTGGTTGCTTTCAAAGTCAGCATGGGTTTCTACCATACCTCCGTCGCCAACTGCCACCTTTACTCCCTTTCCATCAAGGCCATCAAGGCCATACGATACAAAGGATGCCCTTGAGTTGGTTACAGTTTCCTGATTATAGGATATTATTTCACCTTCAGATTCTTCTATCCATTGTACCCAATCCTGGTTGGATAATTGCTGGATTTCCTGAACCGTTCCTTTAACAATGCACTTTTGAAGTTTTCCAGGCCATATTTCTTCAATACTGCCAAATGAACGCTTCCAGTTCTTTTGTATGGACGATTCTGAAATACCCACATGAGGTACCATGTTGACAACCAAAACACTTGATTTATCAACTGCGTTAAATTTTTGAATTAAACCCGATTCTACACGAAAAGTCTTTGGGTAAGTTTGAATACCCAAAACCCCCGCATTTAAGAAATGGGTTTTGTCGAACTCCGGCGGACTGGAGGCGATGTAACAAGATTTTCCAAGATTTTGACCAACAACGATTCCTTTTGAAACCAGGAATTGGAGCGTTTTTTGAGCTTGGGGTTCTGAAATCTGGAGTATCCAAAATTGCTTCTTTGCAATCGTGGGTGCTCCGACTGACGATTTATCATTGCTGTATTCGGTTGGTTTTGCGAGTGCAACTTGTTGCCCGTTAAATCGGACTACTTGCTGAGCACCAACACTTCCAACAAAATTCAATGACAAAGTTGTTGCCACCAGAACCCTACTCGTTAATTTGAGCAGGTTTTTCATAAAAAAATTATAAACAGGGTAAGGTCCTAGAGGCTGACCAGGTCATCCTATTTGTTGAAAAATCTTAAAGGATAGTTCTTTGAGTTTTCTCGCCAAATGGGACTTGCCTTTTGAACAATACAAATGTGAGGTGGTAATCCTCATGTATTAACTACAAAATCAAAACAATCAGACCCTTGTCCCTTTTTAGATAATCTTGAAAAAAAATAAGATTTAACCCATAATTTGGTGCTGAAAATCACATCTGAAAATTTTGACTTAAAATCCGGCCTTCAATGGGCAACAGGAATAAAAACTTCCCGCTCTGAATCTATTTCTGACAAATGGAAACGGCTTTATGAACTTGCAACCATAGAAAACGATAAAAATGGCATCTCAAGTTTTAAAGGTAAATGCCTCACACAATTGTATGGTCACCCTGACAAATTTGTAACAGGGGAAGCTCGTTTCTTACAAAGACCATAATTATACTTTAGAAGATAAAATTCAGGCCAAGGCCCGCACCTTGCTCATAAATTCAATCGTTTTATGAAATCCTATTCGGTATGTGCAACGTCATTTGGTTCTGCATTTGACTTGAATCCAGGCCCTGGAAACCTTAAAATTGGTTTTATCCGCTGATGCCAATCATGATTCAGGAAGCCCAAAAAATTACGGTTGGTCTATATAATACCAAACCTTTTACAAAACCTGATTTGTAAGCATAGAAATAATGTAGTTGCCACAACTGGCAAATTTTCTCTGGGAGCCAGGTTAATTTTGTTCATCAAAGGCTTGGGGTCCCCAACCGCAAACCCAATTTACCCTGTTATCAAAGTGTCATCCATCTATGCCTTGACATAAATCATGGCGCATATTAAAAATATCTATGCCCGTGATATCTTTTAGAAAGGTGTTGGTATTTCATAATTGAAAGAAAAAATAATCGATTATTGCATTCGGGTTGCTACAGGAGAAATTATTCCAAAGGCAGCTCAACTTTAACAAGATGATTTTATCCACTGGAAAAGAGGAGTAAGTCTTTACACATGGCAATCCATTTCCCAAAACCAGAAATCCAATTCTTTCCAGCGAAGGAAAATCAGGATTATAATGGCTTTTCAATCCTTATTCCAAGTTGGAATAACCTGGAAATGCTTAAGTTCTGTGTGGAATCTGTGAGACAAAACTCGTTCTATCAACACCAAATCATTGTTCACATCAACGAGGGGACCGACGGAAGTCTTGATTGGGTAAAGGATATGAATTTGGATTATAGTTTTTCAAAAGAAAATGCGGGTGTTTGTTATGCCATGAATGCCCTGGCCACTTTGTCCAAATTGCCATATCTACTTTACCTCAATGACGATATGTATGTTTGTAAAAATTGGGACAAACCACTTATGAGTAAGGCATTACAGTTTAAACATTCCCTTTGGTATATCTCCGGGACCATGATTGAACCACTCCCCTCTTCCTCAAAAAACGTAGTGGCCCCTTTTGATTTCGGTCGAAGTCCATCCACCTTTCAAAAAGAAAAACTAGATGCCTTTGCGGCTGGTTTAACATTTGAAGATTGGTCTGGGGCATCGTGGCCTCCTTCACTAATCCCAAAAGATACCTTTCTTTCTGTGGGTGGATATAGCGAAGAATTTAGCCCTGGCATGTACTCTGACCCAGATTTTTCTATGAAATTATGGAATGCAGGAGTACGGGTTTTTTTAGGATTGGGCAATGCGCTGGTTTATCATTTTCGATCTCATTCAACAGGGCGGGTAAAAAAGAATGATGGAAGAAAGCAATTTGCAGCCAAATGGGGCATACCTGCATCCTGGTTTTATAAGAAAGTTTTGAAAATGGGGGCTCCGGCTATTGCAAACCAGAATTTGAATCTCCCCAAAGGATTTTCATATCTAATAGCCAGAATTAGAGCAATTTATATCAAAAAATAGAATTGAAAAAATTAAGTGTCGTCATCATTACTTTCAATGAAGCACACCGGATAAAGCGGTGTATTGATTCGGTTTCAGAGGTAGCTGATGAAATTGTGGTTGTGGACTCTTTTTCAACCGACGACACCATAACCATTGCAAAATCGCTGGGAGCCAATGTGATTCAAGAAAAATTCAGGGGCTATGTTGAACAAAAAAATTTCGCTTTGACCATGGCCAAAGAAGAGTGGATATTGTCCTTAGATGCAGATGAAGCCATTGACGAAACCTTGAAAGAAGAAATCAAAACAATAAAAAAGAAAGACTTAAAAACCACTGTTTTTCAGATTAACCGGTTCAATTGCTATTGTGGCAAATGGATCAACCATGGGGCCTGGAACCCAGATTTAAAAATCAGAATTTTCAAATCCAATATAGGTAAATGGGAAGGGTTAAATCCCCATGACCGATTTCAACCAAACGCTGGAGTCCATATTGAAAAACTAAAAGGGCAAATCCTTCACTGGTCTTATGATTCAGTTGAAGCTCATAGGGAAAAGATACAAAAATTTGCCCTGATTGGGGCTGAAGCTTATTTCAAAGCCGGAAAAAAGGCTTTCGCGTGGCAACCAATTTTTAGTCCGCTAGTACGATTTTTCAGGGATTATTTTTTGAAAGCTGGCATCCTAGATGGAAAAGAGGGTTTTATCATTGCATGGCTAACGGCAAAGGAGGTAAGACTTAAATATCAGTATCTAAGGGAATTAAACACACGATCAACTATTCAACAAAAAAGCCACAGATTATAAAAGCTCTTCAAACCAATTCATGATGGTCCAATGGTGAGCCACCAGAACCAGTTCCTTAGCTCGTAAAAAAAGTTTAGATTGCAACGGTTGTAGAAAATCAATCGATTGTCATTGCAAAAGGGAAATTGATCCGATTCAGGTTCTCACATTAAATGAAAAATCAGATAAAACTAAACAATCATTCTAAATACGATATTTAATAATGCTCTACCTCGTCCCGACACCCATAGGAAATCTAGAAGATATCACCCTGAGAGCACTTAAAATTCTTCAATCCGTAGACCTCATTTTGGCAGAAGATACACGGACGACTGGCATTCTTCTGAAACACTTTGAAATAAAAAAACCTCTTTCAAGTTTTCATATTCACAACGAGCATCAAAAACTTCAATCCTTTATAAGCCAATTAAAAGAGGGTCAGAACTTTGCTTTGGTATCAGATGCCGGCACTCCAGCTGTCTCCGATCCTGGGTTTCTTTTGGTGAGGGAAGCATTAAAAGAAGGCATTGAAATTCAATGTCTGCCGGGCCCAACTGCCTTTGTTCCGGCATTGGTCATTTCTGGATTTTCAACGGATAGATTCTTGTTTGAAGGCTTTCTTCCCCAGAAAAAAGGCCGGCAAACCAAGCTTAGGGAGGTCATTGAGGCCAACTGCACCGTTATCATCTATGAATCTCCTTTTCGGATTATTAAACTTCTGGAAGAATTGAAAACTTTGGGGCTGGATGAAAGAAAAGTTTCTGTTTCAAGGGAGATTTCTAAATTTTATGAAGAAACCATCCGTGGAACCGTAAATGAAGTATTACAGCACTTTCAGATAAAAGCCCCAAAAGGAGAGTTTGTTGTATGTCTTGAGGGTAAAAATTGATAGATTTCATTTAGAAATCAGCAGTTTACGACCGTAGTTTTCAATTCGAAGAATCCTGTAATTGCTTCCACAGCTCATCCTTTAATTCAGTAAGCCCTGCCGAGGTTGCTGCTGATATTTTTAAAACAGGCAAATCCAGTTTAAGCTTTTTAAGCCTTTTCAGGTCATCTTCTGAAGCCATATCCATTTTAGAAATTGCCAGAATTCGCTGCTTTTCTAATAATTCCGGATTATGCTCTGCCAGTTCTCTTAATAGCATTTCATATTCTTTCTTAATATTTTCGCTGGTTACAGGTATCAAAAAGAGTAAAATGGAATTTCGCTCAATATGCCGTAGAAAACGAAGTCCCAGGCCCTTTCCTAAATGTGCCCCTTCAATAATTCCCGGAATATCAGCAACAACAAATGATTGATAGTCTCTATATTTAACTACCCCGAGATTGGGAACAATTGTTGTAAAAGGGTAATCGGCAATGGCTGGTTTTGCTGCTGAAATACTTGCCAAAAGAGTAGACTTTCCTGCATTTGGAAGTCCAACCAATCCGACATCAGCCAAAACTTTCAACTCAAGCACCACCCATTTTTCCTGGAAAGGTTCCCCGGGCTGTGCATAATCCGGAGCCTGATATGTTGACGTTTTAAAGTTCTCATTTCCCAGGCCACCTCTCCCACCTGGAAGCAAAACATAACGCTGTCCATCCTGGATGACCTCTGTTATAAGCTCCCCTGTTTCAGCATCTTTAGCCACTGTACCTAAAGGAACTTCTATGACCCAATCGTTCCCTTGAGCGCCAGACCTCCGGCTATCCATTCCTGGTTTTCCGGGTTCTGCTTTTACGTGTTTTGTATATTTTAAATGAAGAAGGGTCCACAATTGAGCATTTCCTCTCAAAACGATATCGCCTCCTTTTCCACCATCTCCACCATCCGGGCCTCCATTGGGAACGCCCTTTGCACGAAAGAAATGTGCCGATCCTGGGCCCCCAGAGCCTGATTTGCAATGAATTTTTACGTAGTCTATAAAATTGGAATCAGCCAAAATGAATTTGTTTTTGACTGCAAAGATACGATTTCAAATTCCTAAACCCTTTCGAATCCTAAATCCCCTGAAAAAGGTTTGTGAATCAATGGCCTTACCGATTGCTTTGGTTTACTATCCATCATTTGATTTTGAGATGGTAAGGCATGCCATTCGCTATTCTTATTGGCGGCACCAAGGAGCAGTAAACACAATGCTGCAGTCACAAAAAGTAAAAACCTTGCCGAGTCCTTTCCGGACAAAAAATGTTTGTTTACAAATGTTTGCATATTAACTACCTGTTATAAATAACTGTGTTAACTCGGTGTTTTGGTAGTTTAAAAATAACTAGCTTGCAAATGTAAGATAATTATCGCTTTTGAGGCTGTAAAATTTAAAATAGATTTTTTTCGAATCGATTAAATTGGGGTGAGGTTATTCGAAATCTGTCATTTTCACTTTCAAAATCATGATTTTTAAGATGAAAGATTTTTTGTTGTTAAAATGAAAGACGGTAATTGCATTTTTTTAGTCAAACCGATTTGAACCTTCCCAGGTAACTTTTTGAAAAATCAACCCTTCCGTCCTGCCATTTGGTTTAAAGCAGCCAGACTTAGAACATTGCCGCTTGCACTGGCTGTTTCGGGTTTGGGCAATTTTCTGGCAATATATTCTTCTGGATTTCAATGGATTATTGTGTTTTTTTCTATTGGCACAACAATTTTCCTTCAGGTCCTCTCAAATTTTTCAAACGATTTGGGCGATAGCATACATGGTGCCGACCACAAGGATAGGAAAGGCCCCATGCGAACAGTTCAGTCAGGAGAACTATCAAAAAAACAAATGTTATCGGCAGTTTACCTCATGGCCGGGCTTTCTTTGGTAACAGGATGTTTTCTTCTTTGGGTTAGTTTTCAAAATCAATGGGAAAAGACTTTACCCTTTTTCTTTATTGGTATTGCCTCAATAGCAGCAGCCTATTTGTACACAAACGGGAAAAAACCTTATGGTTATCAGGCACTTGGCGATGCCTCTGTTTTCATTTTCTTTGGCCTGGTGGCGGTTTTAGGCACTGCTTATTTACACAACCACAATATCGATTTCAATAATATTTTGCCAGCCATTTGGTTAGGCTGTTGGAGCACGGCCGTTTTAAATATCAACAATATGAGGGATATTGAATCTGACCAACAAGCTGGTAAACAGACCATTCCAACCGTTCTAGGATTAAAATCCTCAAAAATTTACCATTTGGTTTTGGTTGGTATCGGATTCATTTCAATCCTGATTTTTGCCATTTTGAAGCAGGACCTTTGCTTTCTTGGGGCCATTCCAGGTACCGCTTTGGTTTTCAAAACAACATTTGCCATTAATAAAACTGAAGATATTGAAGCAATGGATCAATATCTAAAGCCCCAGGCCATCGGGACTTTTCTAGCTGTTTTGGGCATTATTATATTCTCCGTTTTTCTACACTTCATTTTTTAGAAGCTTTCAATAAAAGAAGTTAGCAATTTAAAGGTTGGTGTAAATTTTGAAAAATTAACCGATTCCTGTTTGTCAAAAACATCATGATAATACCCTGGACCACCCAGAGTATATATAAAAAATGCCGGGACACCCTTTTCAGAAAAAGGATAATGGTCAGAATTTGAGGCTTTTCCCCGGGCATTAATCACTGGCAAATACTGATTATTTGAATTTAGCTCTTTCAAGCGTTCAAACTGTTTTTGAAAAACACTTCCATTTACAACCGTTGCTCCCTTATCTCCGAAGCCCATTAAGTCCAGATTAAGTACGAATCTTGTCTTTTCCAGTGGAATCAAGGGATGATTGACAAAAAAGAAACTGCCAAGCAACCCCGCCTCTTCCCCACTGAAGGCAATAAATAAAAGATTAAACCTGGGCCTGTTTTTATTGAAGTGATGGGCCATTTCCAGCATCATTGAAATCCCGCTGGCATTATCGTTTGCTCCCGGAAAATAAACCTTTCGACCCATTGAGCCAAGGTGGTCGTAATGGGCACAGATAACAATACAGCTATCACTTTTTTCGGTTCCCTGAAGGAAACCAATCACATTTCTGGTTGTAATTTCAGGTACCAACCTGGCTTCAATCTCCAGTTTCAAAATAGAATCTTCTTTGGGAATAGAATTGCTTAGGCAACTTATTGAGGGTATTCCAATCTGTTCATCGGAAAGAGAATGGGTAAGTTTATTTCTGGAAAAAACAATCAAGCCTGGACCAGATGCCTTGACCTTTTCCCAAACAGAAGTTTTTTTCATCCGCTTTTCCAATTTTTCTGATACCACCCACGCCAAATAAGGAGTTTTAACAAGATTTTCTTTTTCAATAAAGGCCTCTAATTGTATCGAATCTATCTTTTTGAGCATAAACCTCCCGGATACTGAAGGACAATCCGGAGCAGGTATAAAATCAAATCCACAGAGCAATTTCTGAGTTTTAAACTCAAGCTTTGGAGTTTTAGGAAATAGATTTTGAGTAATCTTAAATTCTTGAAAATAAGTGCTTTCTAATGGTTTCAATCCAGCAGCCTGCATTTCCTTGCTAATATATTCTGACCCAAGATGATGCCCATTAAAAAGGTATCCCCTACCGGCCATTTTTTTTGAAGTAAGTTTCTTCAAAATGCTTCTGGCTCTGGTCGTATCCTGACACAGGGAATGATTGCTTTGTAAAAACAAAAAAACCAGAACCGGAATAATAAAGATCTTTTTATACAATGAATTCATTATGCCTTACCTAATAATTAAATATGTTTGCAACTAAGTTTATGTAATCAGCCTTGAGTTATACTTATCCATCCAATTCATCAAATAAAAAAACAGGCAACAATACATTATTTTTGATTGCCGGGGCTTTAACCATAATCCTTATTGTTTTACTTTTTTGGGGTAATTCCAATGAATCCTCTGTGGACCAATTGGTTCAGTCTGCTGCACCTGACAGTTCTGCATTTGCCTCCCAGGAATTGGTGAGTCCTGTTGAAATTGAAAATTCAGAAATAGAAGAGCCTGTAAAAGAGGAGCCTAAGGCAGCAATTATTCCAATTGCAGATTCGGCAATACAAACATCAACCGAAGCCGATCAAAATATTGATACTTCCGCTCAAATTCCAAAAATAGAAAAACCCAGAACAGAAGAGTCTGGTGATGGAAAAATCTATTTTTATAAAATTAAAAAAGGCGATACCATGTATAAAATTGCGGCTAAATTTGGGAATAAGCCTGCAGATGTGATGGCATTAAATGGCCTTACGGATATGTCAGTACAGGCAGACAAGGAGATAAAACTAAAAATTAAGGGGATTCATAACGTGGGAGAGGGTGAAGGATTAAATGCCATTGCGGAAAAATATAACGTTCCGGGAAAGAGCATTTTGATAGCCAATGGACTAAACTCTGAAGCCTTAAAGGCAGGTGTTCAATTGGTGGTTCCTTTAAAATAAAATAGCTCTCAATTTTTTATCCAATTATTTATTAGAAAAGTGCCAATTACTTGAAAAAGTAATTTACATTTGTATTAAATGTGGGACCAGAATCCAGAAATAAGGTCCAAAAAATCGTTATTTGCATTTTAATACCTTTCATGGATTTCAACCAATTTTTAAAGCTCTACTTTTTTTATTTATGATACCTTTTTTCAAATATCTATTCCGCATGAACAGGCGACCCATGAATCCAGGGATTTTTGGAATATGCCTGTTTTTTGCCACCTGTTTTTTTGGTTCCGGACTGAGTTCCTATGCACAATTGAGGGTAATCACTCCTTCCGAAAGCGGAATTAGCCTGGCCAACAATTCAAGCTATACCGTTAGATGGACCAGAGGAGGGACAACTTTCAATAGGGTAAGAATAAAACTTTCTGTTGATGGAGGTCTGACTTTTCCTTATCTATTGGTTAACAATACGCCGAGCACCGCAACGGATACCAGTGAGGTAATCACTGTCCCCGGACTGATAACCAATCAGGCAAAAATTAGGGTTTCAAACCAGGCAGATTCAGCGGTAAATGATGTTTCAGACAATGATTTTACCATTACCGGCTACTGCTGGCCATGGGGAATGAGTTGTACAACAAATTTTATAAGAAGCTTTGTTGTCAATACACTGAACAACACAACCGTTTGTTCTACAAGGGCTTACTCTTTAGCGACTCCTGCTACCAGTACAAGAACAACAAATTTATACACGGGCCAAAGTTTTCCATTTACCGTTAAAACCAGCAAAAACAACATCAATATGGCGGTTGGAATCTGGTGTGATTTTAACAGCGATGAGGATTTTGCAGATGCTGGTGAATTCCTGTATGGAAGCCCAACTCTTGATACTACATTTAATGGGACCATCTCAATACCATCAGATGCGCCAAATGGACAGAGAAGATTACGAATAAGAACAGTAAGGGGCAATCTTTTAGGAGCCTCTGATTTCTGTTCATTTTACAATACTGGTGGCGAAATCGAAGATTATACCGTTTCTATTGTTTCATTACCCGGTAGTGGTCCTCTGGTTGTCAGAACACCAGATGCCACAGGAACAAGCATCCCAACAGGAAATTTTACCGTAAGATGGTCTAAAGGAGGAACTACTTTTGATAGGGTCCAAATCAAACTTTCTGTAGATGGAGGCGTTACATTCCCTTACCTGCTTGCAAACAATACACCAAATATCCCAACCGATACCAGTGAAACCGTATTTATTCCCGGAGTGATTACAACCCAGGCAAGAATCAGAGTCGCCAACGAAAATGATTCTACAGTAAATGATGCCTCAAATAATGACTTTACCATCCGGGGCTATTGCTTTCCTGCAAATACATCATGCACCAATAATTTTATTAAATCATTTACAGTCAATACTTTATCCAACAATACAAACACTTGTTCCACCAGAGGATATATTAACAATGCGGCAAGCGGAACAAACACCACAACCTTATACAGCGGGGAAACTTATCCCTTCACTGTAACCACTTCCAGTACCAACAATACGGGCTTAGGGATTTGGTGCGATTTCAATGGTGATTTAGATTTTGATGATGCTGGTGAATTTTTATATGGAAGCTCAGGACTGAATACTACATTTTCCGGAAGCCTGACAATCCCAGATGGATTAACTTTTGCAAACCGGAGATTAAGAGTCAGGACAATCAATGGTGTTAATCCAACTGCTTCAAACTCTTGTACATTTTTCAATTCAGGAAGTGAAATCGAGGACTATTCGGTAGCCATTGACGAAATCATTGGGGCCGGACCTTTGGTTGTGAGAGTTCCAAGCAATTCTGGAATTACCTTAGCCTCAGGTGCAACATCAACCGCAAGATGGTCGAAGGCAGGTTCAACATACGACAGAGTAAAAGTAAAATTCTCTGATGATGGCGGCGTTACTTTCCCTTACCTTTTGGTAAACAATACCCCAAGTACATCAACCGATACATCTGAAAATTTTGTTGTTCCCGGAATTATTACCACCGAAGGTAGAATTCAGATTACCAACCAGGCCGATTCAACGATAGGGGATATTTCTGACAATAATTTTTCAATTACCGGATATTGCTGGCCATGGAATACAAGTTGCACAAACAACTTTATAAGAAATGTTTCATTCAATTCCCTGAGCCACACAAGCACCTGCGCATCAAGGGCTTATGTAAATAATGGTGCAACTGGTTCTAATACAACTACTGTTTACCGAGGATTGTCATATCCATTTACAGTAAAAACCTCAAAAAACAATCCCAACATGGGCGTTGGTATTTGGATTGATTATAACAATGATACTGATTTTGACGATGCAGGTGAATTTGTGTACAATGGCCCTGCACTGGATACAACATTCACAGGCAACATCGCCATTCCAGCAGAAACCTCAATTGGTAACAGAAGAATGCGTTTCCGAACCATAAACGGGATCATTCCGAATGCAACAGAATCCTGCAGCTTTTTTAATGTTGGTGGTGAAATAGAAGATTATACCATCAAAATTGATTCAGTCGTAGGATCTGGTCCTTTGGTAGTACGTGCTCCAAACGCTAGCGGAATTACCCTTACTTCTACCGGAACCTCCACTTCAACTGCCAGATGGTCAAAAGGAGGAACTACATTTTCAAATGTTCAGATAAAAATGTCTGCAGATGGTGGAGCTACTTATCCTTACTTTCTTGTAAACAATACACCAAGCTTATCAACCGATACTTCTGAGAACTTCACTATCCCGGGTATCATCACAAACCAGGCAAGAATCAGAATTACAAACCAGAATGATTCTACGGTAGGTGATTTTTCTGACAATGATTTTACCATTACCGGATATTGCTGGCCATGGAACACAAGCTGCACCAATAACTTTATCAGCTCTTTTACCTTTAACACCCTGAGCCGTTCCAGTACCTGCGGAGGAACAAGAGGTTATACTTTGGTGGGAGCAACCGGAACAAGTACAACCACGGTTTATCCTGGCGAAACCTATGCTTTCACCCTAAAAACTACCAAAGTAAACATTAACCAAGGTGTGGCCATTTGGTGTGACCTGAATGGAGATTTAGATTTTGAGGATGCCGACGAACTATTATTTGCCGGCACTTCTTTAGATACATCGTTTTCCGGCAGTATAACATTTCCTGAAACTGCCACTCCGGGAAGCAGAAGGCTACGTGTCAGAAACGTAAATAACAATCTATTAGGCGCAGGAAACTCCTGTACATTTTACAACACAGGGGGTGAAATAGAAGATTATACCATTACGGTTGACCAACCCACTGGTTCAGGTCCATTGGTGGTACGGTATCCAAATGCAACAGGTGTGACGTTAACTACAACAGGAACTGCAACTGCAACCGCAAGATGGTCTAAAGGAGCCACCACGTTTGGACGGGTTAGAATTAAAATGTCTGACAATGGAGGGGCCACTTATCCTTACCTTTTGGTAGACAACACCTCTAACCTGGCTACTGATACTTCTGAAAACTTCACTATTCCGGGTATCATCACAAACCAGGCTAGAATCAGAATTACAAACCAGAATGATTCTACGGTAGGTGATTTTTCTGACAATGATTTTACCATTTCAGGTTATTGCTGGCCATGGAATATGAG